>NZ_JAGQCO010000001.1:0-135854 GCF_024346235.1 Cyanobium sp. BA5m-21 | reverse complement strand
CACGATCTGGGTTTGCTGGTAACGCTGCTGCTCCCCGGCATGCTGCTTTCGGTGTTGCTGCTCTCAACCTTCGCCGCCGGCGGCTGAGATAGGTTGGCAGCTAAATGGTGCAAGCCCAGACGTGGCAGAGACGCTGCTGTTCAATGCCCTTCGGGAAGCCATCGACGAGGAGATGGCTAGAGATCCTTACGTCTGCGTGATGGGTGAGGATGTCGGCCAATACGGCGGCTCTTACAAGGTCACCAAGGATCTCTACGAGAAATATGGTGAGCTGCGGGTGCTGGACACCCCGATCGCCGAAAACTCTTTTGCTGGTATGGCGGTTGGTGCGGCCATGACGGGGCTGCGCCCAATCGTCGAAGGCATGAATATGGGCTTCCTGCTGCTTGCCTTCAACCAAATCTCCAACAACATGGGGATGCTGCGTTACACCAGCGGCGGTAATTACACCATTCCCACTGTCGTGCGGGGGCCTGGCGGGGTTGGTCGCCAGCTGGGCGCTGAGCACAGCCAGCGACTTGAGGCCTATTTCCACGCCGTACCCGGTATCAAAATTGTGGCGGTGAGCACTCCCACCAATGCCAAAGGCTTGATGAAGGCAGCGATCCGCGACAACAACCCCGTGCTCTTTTTCGAGCACGTGCTGCTGTACAACCTTTCGGAAGATATTCCAGAAGGTGATTACATCTGTGCCCTTGACCAGGCCGAGGTTGTGAAGGCTGGATCGGATGTCACGATTCTCACCTACTCACGCATGCGTCATCACTGTCTCAAGGCTGTCGAGCAGTTGGAGGATGCTGGGGTGAGCGTGGAGCTGATTGATCTAATCAGCCTTAAGCCCTTTGATATGGAGACCATATCCGCCTCGATTCGCAAAACTCACAAGGTGATTGTGGTGGAGGAATGTATGAAGACAGGCGGCATCGGGGCTGAATTGCTCGCCTTAATTACGGAAAATTGTTTTGATGAGCTTGATGCCCGGCCGATTCGGTTGTCTTCCCAGGACATCCCCACTCCCTACAACGGTGCCCTGGAAAACCTGACGATCATTCAGCCCCATCAGATTGTTGATGCGGCCCAGCAGCTCGTCGCAGGAAAGATCTAGATATGGTTCGTCAACAGGGGTGGTTTGCCCTGATCCTTGCCTTGGCAATTGCGGCCGGGGCCTTGCTCTTCAACTTTCCTTTGCAGCTGGGACTGGATCTGCGTGGCGGCAGCCAGCTCACCCTGGAGGTGCTTCCTGCCGGTGCTGTCAAGAGAGTTCAGAAAGAACAACTAGAGGCGGTCAAGGAGGTGCTGGAGCGGCGCATCAATGGCCTGGGCGTTGCCGAGTCCACTCTCCAGACCGTTGGTGAAGACCAACTGGTACTTCAGCTCCCAGGAGAACAGGACCCAAGCCGGGCCGCAAAAGTACTAGGAACCACGGCCCTGTTGGAGTTCCGGGCCCAGAAGCCAGGTACTGAGCAGGAGATGCAGGGTTTGTTGCAGCTGAAGCGTCAGGTGCAGTCCGTGCTCAACCAGAAACGTGCTCGAGCAGCGGCGGCCTCAGATCGTCAGAGCCCACCTCCCGAGATTCAACTCAAGGCTGAGGATCTTGCCCAGGCTATGCAGAAGCTAGGCCTCAGCGTGCCCGCCGGCAGCAGTGAAAGTGACCAGCTCGATTTGTTGTTGAGCACCGTAAACAGCAAGATCGTCGCCCTCTACGAACCTGCCACACTCACCGGCAAGGATCTCACCACAGCCGGGCGCCAACAGCAACAAACGGGCTCAGGATGGGATGTGACCCTTTCGTTCAACCGGGAGGGAGGTGACAAGTTCGCTGCCCTGACCAAGTCGATCGCCGGCACGAGACGTTTGCTTGGGATTGTCCTGGATGGCCGTTCCATCAGCGAGGCCAGTGTTGGCCCTGAGTTCAAGGTTGCCGGCATCTCTGGCGGATCAGCCAGCATCACCGGCAATTTCAGCGCCGAAGAGTCCCGTGACCTGGAGGTGCAACTGCGGGGTGGCTCCTTGCCCCTTCCGATCAAAGTGGTGGAGGTCCGCACGGTCGGTCCCTCGCTGGGGGCCGAGAACATCCGCACCAGCTTGGTAGCGTCTCTATCCGGTTTGGCCCTAGTAGCGGTGTTCATGGCCGTGACCTACCGGCTGCCGGGCATCGTGGCGGTGGTGGCACTGAGCCTCTACGCACTGTTCAACCTGGCTGTCTATAGCCTGATTCCAGTCACTCTCAGCCTGCCGGGGATTGCTGGGTTCATCCTTTCGATCGGCATGGCTGTTGATGCCAACGTGCTGATCTTCGAGCGCATCAAGGAGGAGCTGCGAGCAGGAAATACCCTAATTCGCTCTATCGATACTGGGTTTTCCCTGGCCTTGTCCTCGATCGTGGATGGCCACGTCACCGGTTTGATCAGCTGTGCAGCGCTGTTCGCGCTTGGCACCGGCCTTGTTAAGGGGTTTGCCGTGACCCTCGCCATCGGTCTGCTGCTAAGCCTCTTCACCTCACTTACTTGCACCCGCAGCTTGATTCGGGTCTTGATGAGCTATCCGGCCCTGCGTCGCACCATCTATTTCCTGCCCCATGCCCAGTTGCCCCTGGGTGCCAAATCCTGATGTCCAGTTCCGTGTCTACAACCACAGCACCAACCCCCCGTTTTCGCATCAGCCGCTATCGCAAGCTGGCCTGGTGGGTCTCGGGCCTGGCCTGTCTATTTAGTCTGCTGGGATTGCTGCTCTGCTTGCTCAACCCGGCAATTGCCTCCCCCTTGAAGCCGGGTCTTGATTTCACTGGCGGCACCCAGATTCAGATCGAACGGCGCTGTCCCGCTCCTGCCTGCTCCGCCATCACCGCTGCACAGGTTCAGTTGCAACTGGCCGGTGTCACCTTGCCCCCCCAGGCAGGAGATGCCCCGCCCCGCTTGACTGGGACTGCTGTTCAGGTGCTCGACCAGGGACGCTCCCTGGTGATTCGGCTGCCAGCCCTGAGTCCAACCCAGAGCAACGCCGTGATTGCAGCTATTTCAGTCACCGTTGGTCCCCTGGACCCCGCAGGCACATCGGTGAATACCATCGGTCCAACGCTCGGGGCTCAGCTTCTGCAGGGCAGCCTGATTTCTCTGCTGGTGAGCTTTGCGGCTATCTCCCTCTACATCGCCGTCCGCTACGACTTGCTATTCGCCTTCCTTGCATTGCTTTGCCTGGCCCATGACGTGTTGATCACTTGCGGGGTGTTTGCCTGGTTGGGACTAGTGGCGGGCATTGAGGTCGATTCTCTGTTTGCTGTTTCCTTGATCACTGTGGCTGGTTATTCGGTCACCGACACCGTGGTGGTATTCGACAGGATTCGCGAGCAGAAGACCAGCCTGGCCCACTTACCGCTTCAGCAGCAGGTGGATGTGGCGGTGGATGCAACCTTGACCCGCTCCCTCTACACCTCTTTGACCACCCTATTGCCACTGCTGGGTCTGATTTTCTTCGGGGGCAGCAGCTTGTTCTGGTTCTCGGTGGCGTTGGCCATCGGTATTGCCGTGGGCAGCTGGTCCAGCATTGGTGTGGCCCCCACTTTGTTACCGGTATTGTCCCGTCGCTAATCAGAACTCTGCTCATCTTGAAAGGCTGGGCCGCCGCAGCCTGAGAATCTCCATTGTGCCCATCTTGCTAGCTCTGCTTGCTCTTCTAGATCTGCGAGTCGAGCTGCAGCTACTAGCAGACAACTTCACCTTGTCTTCCTTGGCGGCAGCGGTTCGCAATCATCTCCTGGCTACCGCAGTGCTGTTGTTGTTGCCATCGCTATTGCATCACTACCGCCAAAGGCCATAACAATAATTCCAGTGGGCATTCCAATTGAACACTAAGAGTGATCAATCCCAGTGATCCATCACTTCCTTTACCAATACTTCTTCAAAGAGAACTTGCAGCACAACCACTAAGGGCAAGGCAAGTAGCACTCCTGGCAGCCCAAGCAGAGCTCCCAGGCATAGCTGGGCAGTGAGTGCGACGGTGGGCAGCAAATTGACGGTTCGCCGTAGCAAAACAGGCGTAAGCAAAAAGGCTTCAGCGTTCTGCAAAATCAGCCGCAGCACTAGCACCTGCAGCATTTTTGCTGGTGATACCAGCAACCCCACCGCCAGGGGCAGCAAGGTGGCAGCGGTGGGGCCAATCGTGGGCACGAAGGTAAGCAGGCCGCAAACAAGGGAGCTCAATAGGGCCAACGGCACTCCCAACAGGGCTAGCCCGGCCCAGGTGAGCAGAAACACGCTCACGGCAGAAAGGGTCATGCCAGCTAGCCAGCCACCTAGAGCCTGGCGGGATTCACCCAGCAGATGTTTCATCTGGGGGCGCCAGAAGCTGGGAGTAAGGGAAACAATCACCTTTTGATGACTGCGAGGATCCAGGGCCAGAAGAATCGCCAGTAAGGCCATCAACAACATCTGGATAGTGGTGTTTGCGGCGCCGCCGGCCAGGCCAAGCAGCTGGCCGCCTAGGGGCTGGAGCCGCTCCCATGTACCAAGCGCCATCAACTGCTGCTCCAGATCAGGCAGCCAATCCACCTGGCGGGCCAGGCTGCTCAGCCGCAAAGCCAAGACAGGCAAAAGGGTGGTCAATTGTTTGATCTGCTCCAGCAGCTCAGGTAGCAACAGCTGGCCCAGCACGCCGCCGAGCAACACCAGTGAAACCAGCACCACAATTAAGGCGGCTGGGCGATTCAGAGGCAGGAGGCGTCGCAGCAGGGTGATCGGTACGTCAAGGGCGACAGCCAGCACTACGGCACCGAACAGCACAAGCAGCACCCAGCGCAATTCCCAAGTGAGCAGCCCGATAACAATCAGGGCTAGTGCTCCAAGCACTGTGCGGCCGTTCATTGCGTCAGCCTGTCAGGCGCAGACGTTTCCATGGGTCCAGGATGTCGTGAATCAGTAGTTCGCGCACCATCACCTGCAGGCAAACCGCTAACGGCAAGGCCAGCAGCAGCCCCAGCGGTCCGAACACAACCGTGAACAGGAGCTGGGCCGTGAGGGTGAAGCCAGGCAGCAGCTTGAGCTGGTGATGCATCACCGAAGGTGTAATTAGATAGCTCTCCAGGTTTTGAACAGCGACATAAAGCGCTAGCACCGCTGCTGCTTTCCAGGGAGCATCTAATAGGGCCACGGACATAGGAAAAACCGTGCTTAGGGTTGGTCCAATGTTGGGAATGATGTTTAGCAGGCCTGCAAGCAAGGCGTTTGCTGCCACCAACTTCACCCCGAGCAAACTCAAGCCGATAGCCGCCAGGATGCCGACGCAAAGTGAGCTGATTAACACCCCCACCATCCAGGCACTTAGGGCATCTCCGCATTGCATCAAAACCTGACGGAAGCGGCGCCGGTAAAAAGATGGCACTAGCAGCACACCCACCTCTAGGTAGGCAGTTGGCTGAACAGCCACCATCACAGCAACGGCAACTACAAACAGGATCTGCAGCAGGCCGGTGCCAACTCCACCTGCAAGCCCAAGCAGGCGCAGGGCGCCGCCGCCCAAGCTGCTGCTCAGGCGGGGAGAGAGGCCTGGGGTACCACCAGCGTCGCTACCAACCAGCCCATCTCGCAGCCAGGACAGGCCACCATCCCCGCTGCCATAAATCATTTGAGAAACCTGCGCTAGACCATTTCTCAAGAGATCCAACAGGGTTTCGGCTGCTGCCGGCAACTTGCCGAGCAACTGGCTGAATTGGTCAACAAAAGGGGGGATCACCACGGTGGCAGCCACGGCCAACACCAGAAGTACCGTGCCCAAGCTGAGCAGGAGAGCCAGCGGCCTGGAGCACCCGAGCCGGGAGCGGATCGATCCCACCAGGGTGCACAGGGCCATAGCCAACACCACGGCGGCAAACAGGTAAATCAGGCTCTGACGCAAGCTCCAAAGCAGCACCAGAGATGCCACCAATGCCAACAGGCCTAACCACTGGCCGAATTTCAAGGGCTCAGGCCTCGTCCTGCTCGGGCTGATCATCATCTTTATTACCCGAGAAGCCCAGGTCGTGGCTGTCGGCGTAGCGCTGGGCGAAGCGCATGAAGCGATCGAAATCCTCCGTGCTCTTCCAGGTGAAGGTGCACTCCAAGGCGCTGGCCTTGCCGTTGACGAAGCGGGCCTTCACTTCACGGGTCACCAGCTCGCCTTCCTCATCCACCAGAAACATGCCGGTAATGTCGCCCATGCTTTCGGGAGCAAGGGCATCGGGCTCGTCGAATACGAAAAGGGCCTGGCCGGTACGGCCGTCCCGCGAGCGGGTGAGGCGGATGTCGGGCACGACCGGCTCATCCACCCCACGGAAGAACTGAATGGCGGCGCCCATGGCAAGAGGGGGACAAAAATCAATCCTAGGAGCCCGCCTTAACTGACTCCCCACAGACCTGCTCCCACCAGGGAGCTGGTTTCAGCAATTCAGCTGCAGCTGCATCGGGGTCTAGTCCGCCCAAATCGAAGCTGGCCAACAGGGGTTTAGCTCGCCTGCTGAGCTCGTTGTCGTAGCACCGGTCGTAGTAGTCGAGCATCTGCCGGCAGGCAGTAGCCCAGTCTTGAGAGGCGATCGCCTCCAGAGCTGTTGCCGTGCGCTGGGGGCCAAGCCGCCGGGCGATGCGTTCGGTGGCGAGGCGCAAGGACTCCTCCCCTTGATTGCCGTATACCGCAACCAGTTGCTCAACCCGCTCCGCCATAGGACGTTGGATCTCAACAGCCGGCGCCTCACCCATTTGGCGCCACAAGCCCGCGGGTATACGGCAGCGACCGACTTGGGCGCTTTCGGCCTCTAGCCAGATCGGTGCCTGGCCGGCGCTGGCCGTAAGGCTTGCAGCCAGTAGGTTCTCGTAGTGCTCCGTGCTCGGTTGCGGGGGTTGGCCCAAGCCGCCGAAACTGCTGCCTCGGTGATTGGCTAATCCCTCCAGATCAACGACCGCCTGCCCTCTTCGGCGAAGGGCATACAACAGGTCGGTTTTGCCCGTGCCGGTGCGACCGCCGAGCACGAGTAGGGGCCAGGCGGACTCAAAACAGTCCAACACCCAGCGGCGGTAGGCCTTGTAGCCGCCTTCCAACAGCAAAACGGGCAGCTCGAGGGTGCTGGCCAGCCAACCCATGCTGCCTGAGCGCATGCCACCTCGCCAGCAGTGCAGGCGCAGGGGCTTGTCTGCTTCAGCAAGCTCCAATAGGGCCTGGGCAAGGGATGGCAACTTCAGGCCAACCAGTTCAAGGCCCAGTTGCACGGCAAGCTGCCGTCCCTGCTGCTTGTAGACAGTGCCAACTTGGGCTCGCTCCTCGTTGCTAAACAGAGGCAGGTTGGCCGCTCCGGGCACATGACCCTGTTTAAACTCCCCAGGGCTGCGCACGTCAACGATCGGCCCCTTAGCCGCCAGGAATTCGTTCACACCTTGGGGAGGGCAGGGGCCCGGCATCACTGTTGAAGATCTCAGCTGACATAGTGGGTCACGCTGGCACTGCTTCAGGCTCGGCTTCCATTTCCATGCTTTCCGGACCTCCGGTCACCGCCACTACCGGCACCAGCCCTGGGGCCCTGCTTGAGAGCTTTCAAGCAGGCAATCCCCGTCAAAGGCGTGCTCTGCTGGCAACCCTGCAGCAGCAGCGCCATATTTTGCGGCACTTAATTCCAGACCATCTGGCCGGTGTTGATGCCACCGGAGATGACTGGGCAGCTGGTTTCTTAATTCAGCTCCTGCTCGATGAACAGGATGGGCTGCGCGAAGAGTTTCTGGCCCGCTACCCCGACGGCTGGCTTGCCACCGTGTCGGCCCGTGGCCTGGACTACGCGCCCCTGCAACGGGCCTTGATGGCTCAGCAGTTTGAGGAAGCCGATCGAATCACCAGCCGCTTGCTGCGGGAGCTCGCCGGCCCAGAAGCCATCCGCCGCGGGTATGTGTACTACAGCGAGGTGCCGCCGATAGCCTCCGCCGACCTAGACAGCCTCGATCGGCTCTGGGTCTGTTTTTCACGCGGCCGTTTTGGCTTCTCGGTGCAGGGCAAGTTGCTACGCAGTTGTAATGGCCGCTGGGAGCTGCTCTGGCCCAAGTTGGCCTGGAAGGAGGCAGGCCGCTGGACCCGCTATCCCGGCTCCTTTCAGTGGTCCATTGAGGCCCCTGAGGGCCACATGCCCCTTGTCAATCAACTGCGCGGTGTGCGGCTGATGGATGCCCTGCTCAACCACCCAGCTCTGCAACAGCGGATCAGGCCCTGAGCAAGGGTGCAGGCAGCGGCGTATGGTCAAAACGGCACCTGCGTATCTCAGCCCGATGGCCCTGCGCTGGTCGGACTTCATCACGCCTTCAACGCTGCAGCTAGCACCGCTGTTGGAACTGTTGATTGAGCCCATTCGCTGCCTGCAGCTTCAAGGCCAGGTGCAGCTTGGCCTGCAAGAAGCACTGGTCAATGCGGTCCGCCATGGCAACGGGTGCGACCCGGCCAAATGCTTGAGAGTGCGGCGCATTGAAACCCCCAACTGGCTGGTGTGGCAAGTGCAGGACGAGGGAGCCGGGGTGCCACCAGCAGCTCGCAGCACCAGCCTGCCTGAGCAGCTAGATGCTGCAGGTGGTCGCGGGCTGTTTTTGATTCATCACTGCTTCGACGACGTGCGCTGGAGTAACCGTGGCAACCGGTTGCAACTGGCAGTCAGTCGGCAGCGAGCTTCGTTGCTGGTCCCGGTCGGTGGCTGGGGCAACCAGGATCGCTCAACTCAGACTTGAGCCAGCCGAGCCCATGCTCAACCAACTCGATGGCCTGGCGGCGGGCGTCTGAGGATTGAGGTGCCCCGGGATCATCACCCCTAAGCAGCAGCACCAGGGCTGCAGCAAGCTGCTCAGCGCCGCGCCGGGGGCGTTGGGACTTGAAGGCGTGCCATTCCCGGTCGCCTATGGCCAGATGTCGCTGCAAAGCGACAGCCACCTCTAAGGAGCCTTCTGGCCAGCTTCGTTTCTGCTTGGACAACGGGGTTTGCACTGGACGGCTACAGGCTCAAGGTTCCATCCTGAAGCCTGTAACGCCTCGTTGGGAGCTGGCCATGCCGACGCGACCATTGGGCCACCACTCGGTGCGCCAACCAATTCGCCTACTGCACCTGCTGGATGGGCTGCTCACCCAGGCATCCTTGACGGCTAAAAGCTCCGGGGTCAATCAGCGGCGGCAACGCCAGCGCCTTGAGCTAACCCAGAGATTGCTTGATCCCCTGCCCGAGCAGCTAGCCCCCGCCTATCGCCAGGAGGTGTTGTTTTGGCGTGGGCTGCGCTGGGCCACCGCCGGTCTGCTCCTGGCCTGGATTCTGAAGCGTTAGCGAGGTTTGCGGGCCGTCCAGACCCGAGTCATGAAATGGCTTTGGGCTGTGATGCCATCAAAGCCAGGCTGGGCAAGACGAGCTCCGATGTCATCTGAGATGTAATCGCGGTAATAGGGCTCATGGAAAACCCGCCGGAAGTTCTCCATTACGGCACTGAATTGGGGTGAATCAGCCAGTTGTACGGAGTCGGCAATGACCACAACCCCTCCAGGCTCCAACACCCGGTAGGCCTGATTAATCACGTTCTGGCGTGCCTTCCCCGGCAGCTCGTGGAAAAGAAAAACGCAGGTGACGGCTTGAAAGCTTGCGTCAGCAAAGGGCAGTGCCTCTGCGTTGCCTTGGGTTAGCTGGGGAAGTTCACCGGGCAGCTGACTAAGCCATTTATTGGCCTGGCGCAGGTAGGCACTGGAAAGATCCAATCCCACCAGCTGAGCTTTGGGTAAAGCCGCCCTGATTTGACGCAGGGTGCGACCGGTGCCGGTGGCAAGGTCGAGCACGCGCACCTGGCCGGCTGGCCGATCCGCGAAGGCTTTGATACCCCTCAGCAAGGGAGCAAGCATCCGCCGCCGCATTGGGTCGGCAGTGCCATTAAACAGAATTTCCACCTGCAGGTCGTAGAGCGCCGCGGAGCGGTCGCTTAGGTAGCCGTCAGTCTGGTGATGAAAATTTTGAAGGTAATAGTCGGGATAAATATCTAGATCAACACTGCTAGGCAAATCGCGAACATTGCGCTCCCGGCGGCGATTCCATGTGCTGGGCATATCGAGCCACACCATTGGATACCGACTCGCCCAATCAAGCCAGGGGGCATCGAACAGCAGGGATGGGGGGTAAAGGCCCTGTTCTGCTTCCTGCCAGTCGCGCTCGTGCAATGAATCCATGGCCTGCCTGAGACTGCCCAGCAACTCAGGCGGCATTGGCACGGTTTTGGGGGTGCCATCTGGAGCAAGCAACCCCATAAGCCTGGTGCTCACCTCCTTATGGGTGACCCCAAGCAGCGCCCTGCCCTGCTGCATGGTTTGGTAGGCCAACTTTGTGAGCTGATCGGGCATGGCTAGGCAATGGCTTGCGTCCATTTCAGCGAATTTGAACTGACACCGCGATTGCTGAAGAGCTGTGAAGCTCTAGCTGTTTAGTAGCAACCGCTACCAAAACAGCTGCAGACTGGATCCAGAGAGAGGGGAGCGCGCCATGACCATTGCCCGCCTGCAGAGCCAGCATGCCGATCCTGAATTTCAAACCTGGAGCCTGTTGCACGCACGCGACAACCGCCTCCATGGAGCCGAGCTGGCCCAGATAACCCAGCACCACGATCCCAACCCCGCCGGGGACGCCCTGCATCAGCTCCAGGCCTGGGCTAGGCGCCAGGCCCGCGAAAAGCAAATGCAGGCAAGCGCTATCGCCCACCTGCGCTATTGCCCACCGGCGTCTTAGCCAGCAGGCGTCGTTGCATGGTGCCTTATCAAGCGTCGTAGTACATCACGAACTCGTGGGGGTGGGGTCGCTGGCGTAGCTGCTGCACTTCCTCATATTTAAGGGTTATCCAGTTGTTGATGAAGTCTTCGGTGAAGACGCCACCAGCTAGCAGGTAATCCTTGTCTGCATCGAGGGCCTCAAGGGCACCATTGAGTGAGGCCGGCACAGTGGAGATGCGGGCCAATTCCTCTGGCGAGAGCTCGAACAGATCAACATCGGTGCCATCGCCCGGGTCGATTTGGTTCTTGATGCCATCGATGCCTGCCATCAACATTGCCGCGAAGCCGAGGTAGGGGTTGGACAGGGCATCGCCGGAGCGGAATTCCAGGCGCTTGGCCTTGGGGCTCGGCCCCGTGAGCGGAATGCGAACCGCGGCGGAACGATTGCCCTGGGAATAAACCAGGTTCACCGGAGCCTCGAAGCCTGGCACCAATCGCTTGTAGCTGTTGGTGGTGGGATTGGTGAAGGCAAGGAAACTGGGGGCGTGCTTCAGCAGCCCTCCGATGTACCAACGGGCAGTCTGGGAAAGGTTGGCGTAGGTGCCTTCGCCGAAAAACAGGGGATTGCCACCTCTCCAGAGGCTCTGGTGCACGTGCATGCCACTGCCGTTATCGGCGAACACGGGTTTGGGCATGAAGGTGGCCGTCTTGCCGTACTTACGGGCAACGTTGCGCACTACGTATTTGTAGATCATCACGTTGTCGGCTGCGCTGATCAGCTCGGCAAACTTGATACCCAGCTCATGCTGGGCTGTTGCCACCTCGTGGTGCTGCTTCTCGATCGGCACGCCCAGGCTGCCCATGGTGAGCAACATCTCCGTGCGCATGTCTTGAAGGGTGTCGTTGGGGGCGACAGGGAAGTAGCCCTCCTTCAACTGAATCTTGTAGGCAAGGTTGCCACCCTCCTCGAGGCGCGCGCTATTCCAAGGAGCTTCAACTGAATCGACGCTGTAGAAGCTGCTACCGCTGCCTGAGCTGTAGCGGACGTCGTCGAAGACAAAGAATTCAGGTTCCGGTCCGAAGTAGGCGGTGTCGGCGATACCGGTGGAACCGAGATAGTTGAGGGCTTTCTGGGCCAAGGCCCGGGGGCAACGGCCATAGGGCTTGCCACTGCGGGGCTCCTGGATCGAGCAGATCAGGCTTAGGGTTTTGTGGCTGTAAAAGGGATCGATCCAGGCGGTGTTGGGGTCTGGCACCATCGCCATGTCCGATTCGTTGATCGCCTTCCAGCCCCGAATCGAGGAGCCGTCAAAGGCAACGCCATCGGTGAAGGAGGCCTCGTCGATCAGGTCGCGGCAGACCGTCAGGTGCTGCCACTTGCCATGCAAGTCGACAAACTTGAGGTCGATCAGCTCGATTCCCTCCTCATGGATCTGACGGAGGACGTCTTGGGCTGTTTGGGCCATTACGAACAAGAAGAATGGGTGCCGACCGGTTGCGGCGTCGCCGGACCGTACGGATCGGCTGGACGCTAATTGGTATCGCCCGTAACCAAACTGCCGGCGAGGATTGCGTAACCGTTTCTGTCAACTTCCCCAGAACCCACCCCTGGCCTGGGATTTGGCGGAATGTGAGTGCTAGTTTTCAATGCAGGTGCGTCGATTTGATTCCGCCATGCGCGATGCCATCACTGGTCTGATTGGCCGTTATGACCAGCTCGGCCGCTACTTAGACCGCGATGCGATCGACCGCATCAGCACTTACTACTCCGAATCCAGCGTGCGCCTGGCTGCGGTGGAGCTGATCAACCGTGAGGCTGCAGCCATCGTGCGCGAGGCGTCCCAGCGCCTCTGGCTTGCTGATCCCGAGCTGATCCTGCCCGGTGGCAACGCATACACCACAAGGCGCCTTTCGGCTTGCCTGCGGGACATGGATTACTTCCTGCGTTACGCCAGCTATGCCCTGATCGCCGACGACGCATCGATCCTCAACGAGCGGGTGCTGAATGGTCTCGACGACACCTATAAGAGCCTTGGCGTGCCGAGCGGCCCCACCGTGCGCAGCATTGCCTTGATGGCTGATGTGATCTGCGAGATGCTGCTCGACGCCGGTGTGGCATCCGCGGCAGTGGTTCGGGCCCCCTTTGACCATCTCTGCCGTGGTCTTGGTGCCACCAATCTGCGGGCCCGTTAGGCCCCGGGATTGTTGCTTAGGCTCGATTTACCCGCTCCATCCTGGTCTTGGTTCCCCTGCCCGTGCTGCCACCAGTTAATTCAGCCCATCGCCGCACGCTGGCCCCAATAGCTACGCCAGATCGTCTGCTGCTCGGTCCTGGCCCCTCCAATGCCCATCCCACCGTGCTTCAGGCCCTGGCCCGAATGCCGATTGGTCACCTCGACCCCCTCTACGTCGAGCTGATGGGTGAGGTGCAGGAGCTGCTCCGCTACGCCTGGCAGACAGACAACCGCCTCACCATTCCAATGAGCGGCACCGGCAGTGCGGCCATGGAAGCCAGCCTGGCCAACACAATTGAGCCTGGAGACACCGTTTTGGTGGCCGTGAAGGGCTATTTCGGCCTACGTCTGGCCGACATGGCCGGTCGCTACCGGGCAAATGTTGTGACGATTGAGAAGCCCTGGGGGGAAGCTTTCAGTCTTGCTGAACTCGAGAACGCCGTAGCCACCCATCGGCCCAAAATCCTGGCCATCGTCCACGCCGAAACATCGACCGGGATCTGCCAGCCCATGGAGGGCATAGGCGATCTCTGCCGTCAGCACGACTGCCTGCTCTTGCTTGATACCGTCACTTCCCTTGGTGCGGTGCCCCTCTACCTCGATGAATGGAAGGTAGATCTGGCCTACAGCTGCAGCCAGAAAGGCCTCAGCTGTCCTCCTGGACTGGGTCCCTTCACCATGGGCCCGCGAGCCGAAGCAAAAATGATGGCCCGGGCCGGCAAAGTCCCCAACTGGTACCTGGACGTCACCCTGCTGAATCAGTACTGGGGCAGCGATCGGGTGTACCACCACACGGCGCCAGTCAATATGAATTTCGGCATGCGCGAAGCCCTGCGCCTGCTGGCCGAGGAGGGGCTGGAGGCAGCCTGGGCCCGTCACCGCAGCAATTCCGAGCTCCTATGGGCTGGTCTCGAAGCCCTGGGGCTCGAGCTGCATGCCCCAGCAGCACTGCGCCTACCCACCCTCACCACGGTGCGAATCCCCGCAGGAGTTGACGGCAAAGCCTTCTCCCAGCACCTGCTCACCAAACATGGCATTGAGGTAGGTGGAGGCTTGGGAGCGCTGGCGGGCAAGGTTTGGCGGATCGGCTTGATGGGTTACAACAGCCAGCCTGAAAACGTCGACCTACTGCTCAACCTGTTTGAAACCGAGCTGCCGGCCTTCAGGCCCGCAGTTGCCCCTGCTGCCGTCGCCGCCTAAACCAGCTCGCCAGCAGACCGCTGGCCTCTTCGCCC
Organism: Cyanobium sp. BA5m-21; assembly: GCF_024346235.1. Classification (NCBI taxonomy): domain Bacteria; kingdom Bacillati; phylum Cyanobacteriota; class Cyanophyceae; order Synechococcales; family Prochlorococcaceae; genus Cyanobium; species Cyanobium sp. BA5m-21. Next base: position 121,660 of record NZ_JAGQCO010000001.1, on the reverse strand, counting down.
AAAACCCCTCCGATCACGGTCATGTGGTGATGGGCACTGGGATTGCTGGCTAAGTCAAGGCAACTGCCGAGGGCGCCCCTCTTCGGATCCCTAGCGCCAAAAATGACCGTTCCCATGCGGGCTTGGACCAAGGCACCGGCACACATGGGACAAGGTTCCAGGCTCACCAGCAAGGTGCAGCCATTAAATCGCCAGTCGCCGCGCAAGCGGGCCGCCTGGCCAAGGGCCACCAGTTCGGCGTGGCCAAGGGGATCGCTGTGTTGTTCGCGCCGATTGCTGCCCCAGCCGATGCAGCGTCCCCTTTCATCGAGCACCACAGCGGCGACGGGAATTTCGCCCTGGTTTCCGGCCCGCTCTGCGTGGCGCAGCAGCAGTTGCATCCACTGGCGCTGCAGCTGGGGCCCTAGTGGGCCCATGAGTAGGGAAGGATCCACTGCTTGCTGCCCCAGCACAAACCCACTTGTAGCCCACCTCCACAGGTGAGAATGGCTTGATCCGATCGGTGTTCGTTGGCTAGCGCCCCCCCTGCCCCGCGGGCCAGCCAGCCCCTGCCCTTCGCCAGTCCGGAGCAGCTAGACCCCAGGCTGCAGGACTTTTTAGAGCAGGCTTCACGGCAGCTCTGTGTTTGGCTTGGTAGCGCTGCCGAACGCTCGCCACTGCCAGGCTTGAGCGTTTTGCCACCGGTGGAGCCGGAAGATCACGGTTTGGCTCCGGAGATGCTGCTCGCCGATCTGCAGCTGGTGATGGATGGGGCCTTCAATCCCAACCACCCCGGTGCCCTTGCCCATCTCGACCCACCGCCTCTGCCGGCCTCGGTGGCTGCAGATTTGATCTGCGCCGGCCTCAACAACAACATGTTGGCTGAGGAATTGTCCCCCAGCTTGAGCCGCCTAGAGCGCAGCCTCACGGCCTGGCTGGCTGAGCAGCTAGGCCTGCCTGCGGGTAGTGGCGGTGTGGCCGCCAGCGGCGGCACCCTTTCCAACTTGATGGCTCTGGTCGTGGCGAGACGCCAGCGGGGTCTGGCCATAGATGGCCGGGCAGTGGTGGTAGCAAGCATTGATGCCCATGTCTCCCTCGCTAAAGCACTGGCGGTGATGGGCTTACCGCCTGAGGCCCTGCGGCCGGTGCCAGTAGATAGCCAGGGCCGACTAGATCCAAGCGCTTTGGAGGTGGAGCTTGATCAACTCGAGCGGGCTGGGCTGCCAGTGATCGCGGTAGTTGCCACCGCTGGCACCACTGTTCGGGGGGCAGTCGACCCCCTCAGTGCGATAGCTGGGATTTGCCAGCGGCGCGGCCTGTGGCTGCATGTGGATGGCGCTATCGGGGCCGTGTTCGGCCTGGTGCCTGCCCACCGCCATCGGGTTGCTGGCCTGGAGCAAGCCGATTCGATCACGATCAATCCCCAGAAACTGCTGGGAATCACCAAAACGTCCTCCCTGCTGTTGCTGGCCCGCCCCCAGGCACTGGCGGAGGCGTTTCACACCGGACTGCCCTACATGGAGCCGAGCTGGGGCGGCAGCCACGGCGGTGAAAGTGGCCTGCAGGGCACCCGCCCCGCCGAAATTCTCAAGCTTTGGCTCGGTTTGCGGCAGCTTGGCCTAGTGGGCATCGAAGCGGTGCTCGATGGGGCTATTCAGCGTCGCCGCCAGCTTCAGGCCCTACTGACACCCAACGAGCGGCTGCAGCTGGTCGGTGGCTCCTTCCATCTGCTGGCCTTCACCCCCCAGCAACTTGATGCCGCCGACAGCCAGGTATGGAGCGATCGCACTCGCCAGCGACTGCTCCAGGAGCAGCTGATGCTTTCGCGCCCTCACTACGCCGGGCGCCACCATCTCAAGGCAGTGCTTGGTAACCCCCACACCAAGCCAGCCCACCTCGAGAACCTCGCCAGAGTTGTGCATGCCAGCCTCGATGAAGAATCCTGATACCCCCCCCTTGAGTGAACCCCCTGCTGTGACGACCTCAGGCCGCAGCCACTGGGTCGCGATCGTGACTGGCGCAATTTCGGTATTTATCGGCGTTCTTTATTTGGCCATGATCGTGGTGCTTGATAGCCGGGGACCACTGCAGCCACCACCACCGGAGGCCATGGGCGAGCTGCCGCTCAGTCGGACCCAGGCCTTGGCGGCAAACTCCTCTGCTTTGCCTGCAGCGGCTGCACCACCCGGCTGAAGGCGGCCTTAAGAAAGCGACTCATGGCCCCGTCGCGTCGGCTGAGGTCGTATTGCTGCTGCACAACCTCCTGCACACCGCCGTCGCCCCAGTCTTGGTCGCGCTCGAAGTAGGTGATGAAGCTCAGCCCCGCAACCCGGGTGAGCCAGGCAGCGCTGACCGCCTGAATGGCACGGCTCACGACCAGAGCAGGTACGTTCAGGCTTAGGGCCGCACTAAGCAAGCTGACGCCCCCCTTCACCAGCCCGAGGCCAGCCATGGTGCGTCCAACGGAAAGGGCCAGATCCTGGGCACTCTGGCGACTCATGCTGATGCCATAAATACGGGCGATCTCCACCACCATCTGGGCGTTTACAGCTGCGGCACCGAGCAGGTCCAGGCCAGGTAGGGGTGTGACGGCAAGCACCCCGGCTCCTATCCACATGTAGCGATCAACTATTACCTCGCAGTCGCTGCGTCGCTGCCTGGTCAGCAAGGAGCGGCTCGCCTCACTGAGCCGCCGGCACTGCAACAGCAAGTTGTCGGCAATCAGTTCTTCCCCATCGGCGTGGAGCACGGCCGCGATGCGGCGTAACAGGGCATCGACCTCGGCAGCTGGCTGCAAAGGACGCCCCCCTGGCATAGGCACGCTCTGGGGTGCCGCGCTTGCGGGGATCACGTCTTCGGCCGCAATGTGGTCGCGGCTGCGTTGGCGCAGTAGCTGCAGCAAGCGCGCCTCCTCCTGCTCGCCGCGCAGATCGCACTTGTTGAGCACCAGCATCAACCGCTTTCCCAGACCAGCCAGGGCTTCAAAAACCTCAAGCTCGGCGGCGCGCAGGTCGCCGTCCACCACGAGCAGGAGCAGGTCCGCCTTGCTTGCCTGGTCGCGGGCGAGCCGCTCCCTCTCAAGGCCAGCAGCACCTGCTTCGAGGATGCCGGGCGTGTCGACTAAAACCACGGCTCGCTGCAGGCTGCGCAGCCGCAGGCGATAGCGCTGGGTTTCGCTGGTGGATCCCATGGCAGCTCCCACCTTGCCCACCAGCTCCTGCAGCAGGGCCCGGATCAGAGAGGTCTTGCCTGCAGACCCCGTACCAAAAAGCACAATCACGAGATCGCCCCGTTCCAGCTCGGCCTGCATGCGCTGCCGCTCTTGACGCAGGGCTTCCCGCTCCACCGCATCGCGCACCCGATCGAGGGTTTGATCGATGGCGGCCAGGTTTTGGGCAGCCGCTTCCCGGCGGTTACCCGGTGGCGGCAAGCTGGCAGCAGCTCCTGGCCTGGCCTTGCCGGTAATGGTCCGCAACCACGGCCAGGCCAGTTGCACCAGCAGCAGCACGAAGCCAGCGAAAACAAGGGCAAACAGCGGCTGAACGATCCAGCTCGGCAGATACCAACTCAGTTGCCAGTAGAGGTTGTTGACCCCCTGCAGCAAGGCGCCAACGGCGATCAGGGCCAGCACAGCCAGGCCGGCGATCATCCACAGGCGGGTGCGAGTGCTCACAACTCAGGCATCAGGATCTGGCTGCTCGGATGATCTCGCTCCACAGTCCTGCAGCCAAGGCGCTGCTGGCGCGACTGGGGCTGTTGTCGTCATTACCCAACCAGATACCCACCACCCAATGGCGCTGGGGTTCATAGCCCACAAAGAGCAAATCGCGTCTGTCATTGGTTGTGCCGGTTTTGCCACCCTCCTGACCGCCAAGACTGGCCATCTGGCCCGTACCCCGCTGCACCACGGCTCGAAGCAACTGCTGCATGGCGCGGGCCGTCGCCTCGCTGCTTACCCGGCGTCCCGCCTGGGATGTTGAAGGTACGTTGGCCTGGCGGCACTGGTTTGATGACTGGCCGCTACATGCCTCTCCATCGGTAAGGCGCCGAATTGTGCTGGGGGAATGCCAAACGCCACCGTTGGCGATCGCCGCGTAGGCAGCTGTGAGTTCCAGCAGGGTTACCTCGCTCTGGCCAAGGGCCAATCCGGGCACGGCCGCTAGGGGGCTGGTGAAGCCAAGATCACGGGCTTTCTGCACCATTGCATCAAGACCTACCCGCTGGGCCAGACGCAGCGCTGCCGTGTTGCTACTGATGGCGAAGGCGGATACCAGGCTCAAATTGCCACCACAACCGCTGCTAAAGCTCTGACCGCGCCAACGCAATGGCGAGCAGCTGATTGGATCACTGGGCTTGCCGCCCCGCTCGAGAGCGACCAAGTAGGGAATCAGCTTGAAGGTGCTGCCTGGCTGGCGCAGGGCCATCGTGGCTCGATTGAACTGGCTCTGGCGGTAGTCGCGACCGCCGGCAAGGGCAAGGATGCCGCCTGTGCGCGAATCGAGCACCACCACGGCCCCTTCCCCCACCCCCAGCGACTTGCTGTCGCTAAGTCGTTGGCGCAGCAACCGTTCCACCTGCTCCTGCAGGTTGCGATCCAAATAGGTATCGATCAGGAAATTGCCCTCGGCCGCCACCTCTGCCCCCACTAGCTGATCGAGGTCGCGGCCCACCTGATCTGAATAAAAGGGGACTCCGCGTAGGGAGGTGCTGCTGCGGCAGGCCTGGGGCGAAAGCCGGATTGGGCTACGGCGGCCGCTGCGGGCCTGATCGGCACTGATTCGACCCGTATCTCCCATCTTGGTGAGCACGGCATTGCGGGAGCTCAGGGCCGCCTGGGGATCGAAGCAGGGGTCGTAGCCATTGGGCGAGGGAAGCAGGCCCACCAGTAGGGCGGCCTCCTCAAGCTTTAGGTCGCTGGCGGGCTTACCGAAATAGTGGCGGGAGGCATCCTCAAAACCCCAGCCAACAGCTAGATAAACCCGGTTGAGGTAGCTCAGTAGCAGATCCCGCTTGCTGAAACGGGCCTCAAGCTGTAGCGCCACCAGCAGCTCACGCCACTTACGGCCCAGGGTTTCACCTTGACCCACCTGATCGGGGTACAAGCTGCGGGCCAGTTGCTGGGTGAGAGTGCTGCCCCCCTCCAGTACCCGTCCTCCGAGCACGTTGGTAACAAGGGCTCGGCCCGTACCAACCGGGTCGACGCCAGGATGCCACCAGAAGCGGCTGTCTTCACTGGCAAGCAGGGCATCGATCAACACCCGGGGATAGCCCTGCAAGGCTTTGAGCTCCCGATGCTCTTTGGCCTGGGCTGTTGCGATTGCTTTGCCCTGCCGGTCGTAGAGCACCAGCGGCCCTCTCACCGTGGCGAGGCTGCCGCGTATGGGCACCTGGAGGCCGGAGATGACCTGCAGGCCCAGGCCGCCTAGGGCCGCCGCCGCAAGCATCAAGCTCGTTGCCCGCAGCAACCTTTGCAGCTGGGGCAGGGGACGGATCTGAAAATCGAGCTCAGGCAGTCCCGCCTCCTGGCTGGGGCCGAAGCGCAGGCTGTCGCCGTCGCGAAGCAACAGCTGCTGCACCCGCCTGCCCTGCCACCAGAGGCCGTTGGTTGAGCTGTCGTCGCTTAGCAACCAGTGGGATCCGCGCCGCTCCAGCAGGGCGTGCTGGCGGCTGACCGCCGGATGGTCAACGCAAATTTGGCAGTCTTTGTCGCGCCCGATGCGGTAGATGCCCGGGTGCAGGGGCACCAGGCGCGAGGCTTGGCCCGGTATATGCACCTGGAGTTGGGCTTGCCCGGGCTGGCTGAACCGCTGCCAACGGCGGCCTAGGGCTTCAAACGCCGGCTTGGCCATGGTTACCCAGCAGCTCGATGGCGAAGCAAAGCACCGCCAGGTTTATGGCCACATCGGCCAGGTTGAACACCGGGAAGGAAACCGGCACCAGGGCTAAAAAATCCACCACATAGCCAAGACGCCAGCGATCAAGCCCGTTGCCGAGCGCTCCCCCCAGCAGCAGCCCTATCCCAAGGCTCCGGGTGAGGGTCAAATGACCCTGCCTCTGAATCCAGACAGCCACACCAATGGACACAAGAAGGCTCACAAGGCCGAGTAACTGGGGGTTGCCACTGAACAGGCTGAAGGCAGCTCCAGTGTTGCGGACAAGCTGCAGTGAAAGGAGCCCCGGTAGAAAAGTTGAACTGCTTCCTAGCGGCAGATTGGCGACGGCTAGAGCCTTGCTGAGCTGGTCAAGCAGCAACACCAAGGCAGCGCAGGCGAAGGCGAGGTTGCGCAGCCGTCTCATGACTCCACCAGCAGCAGACGGCGCAGCAGCAGGGCCATCAGGGCTACGGCGCAGCAAAGGAGCAACTGGGGTATCAGGGGCGCCAGGCTGTAGCTGAACAGCAGGATTCCAAGATTTTGTCCCCAGCGGCCAGCCAGTGCTCCCAGCAACAGGTTGGCTATGCCGCAGACCTGCAGGACGCCCAGCCCGACCACTGCGGCGCCAAATAAACCAAGCAGGTCGTCCATGCCCTGCTGGCGCACGAGCTTGCCGGCGAGCCAAGCCGCCGGGATAAAGCCAGCCAGATAACCAAAGCCAGGATCCAACAGGTAGGCGGCACCGCCCCCGCCCTGAAACACAGGCAGTTGGAAGAGGCCCAGGCTCAGGTAAGCAACTGCTGCAAGCATGCCGCTGCGGGGGCCGCAGACCAAGGCGGTGAGCAGCAGGGCTGGCACCTGCAAGGTGATGGGAAGGGTTGTGAGGTTCCAGCCGCCGCTGGCGGCCGGAAGCGGGGCGGCGGCCTGAATCAGCCCGCCTACCAAGATCAGCAGCAGACCGGCGATTGCGCCGCTCCAGGTGGCTAGGGCCCTCAACTGATCACATCGTTTCTGGCTCCCATTTTGGGGGGTCGCGCCAATGGGGCCGCTAACTTCTAGACATCAAGAGAAGCTATGGACGAGCCACTAAGAGCCGAGTCGTTGGAGCCACTGCCTTTCGCCGTGGGGCAACTCCCTTTTGCCGTGGGAGATGCTGTGCAGCTGAAGGGCCGGCCCAACTATCTAAAAACAGCTGATCCCATGCCGATGTTGCGTCCGCCAGACCTGGTGGACAGCGATGAGCAGGGTCAGGTGCTGGCCATTAAGGCGCGCAATCAACTGGCAGTTCGCTTTCGTCGCGGCACATTTTTGCTGGAAGCTGACCAACTACAAGCTGCCGCGCCTTAATCAGGCAATCGGCACGGCCTATCAGGAACTGAGATCGTGGCGTTGCCAGGCCTGTTCTGCGGCGGCTAGGGCTGGCGCTGGACCACAGATGCTGAGGGAGGGAGCCGAAAGCCTGCGGCGAGCTGCCGCCAGCAAGGTGCCTGCATCCAGTTGCTGGGCCCGCTCCAGGCTGTCCTCCACGTAACTCCAGCCCAGGCCATGGCCCAGCACCAGTGCCTGACGATCGGCGATCTGGCCGCAGGTCTGGCGCCCCATGGCGTCCTGGCCGCGGTATTTGGCCTTAGCCAAAGCGAGCTCAGGCAGGCTCAAAGGCTGATCTAGTACTCGTTGCCACTCCTCCAGAAGAGCGGTGGTGGCCTCCTCTGCCCGCTCAGCGGAAGTAGAGAGGTGCCAGATAAAGGGCGTTGCGCCGCGCCGCGCCGGCATGTGAACCCCAACGTCGTAGGCCAGGCCCCGCTCCTCCCTCATGGTGACGAATAGGCGGCTAGACATACCCATGCCCAGGTGGGCCTGAAGCAGCCTCAGGGCCAGCCCATCCGGATCGCCCAGTGGAACGGTAGCGGTACCCAGCATCAGTACCAGTTGCTCAATGTCCTGATCTAAGCAGGCAAAGCGCTCCTGCCCGGAGGCTGCTCCCGGTCCGGCGCCGGGGCTTGGCGGGGCCGTAGTCCAAGGGCACTGATTCAGGAGGGGATTAAGCAGCTGGGGAAGCTCGTCATCCAGATCGCCGCAGGCCACCAAAAGGGCGCCGTTCTGGCCGAGATCAGGCACCAACGCCCCTATCTGTTCGGTGTGCAGGGCAGCTAATTCCCCATCTACACCGAGGGGATCGTGGCCATAGGGCCCATCGCCGTAGAGCATGTGGCGCAGCTGGTCGTGGGCTAGCTGGAACGGATCTTCCCGCTGGCGCTGCAGACTTTGGAGGTTCAGGTCCCGCTCTAGCTCGAGTTGGTCAGGGCTGAGCCAGGGCTGCCTGGCCATTGACAGCAACAGGGGCAGCAGCTCGCTCGTGTCGCTGCTGGCGCACTTGAGGCTGATCACCAGGAAGTCTTCGGCGGCTTCAGCACGCAGGGCCGCCCCGCGACCCTCCACTAGGTCGGCCAAGGCTTCTGGCCCATAGCTGCCGCAGCCGCGGGTCATCAAGCCCGCCAGCAATTGACCAGCACCGCGCTGGCCAGGAAGATCCTGACTGCTGCCTCCCCGTATCCACAGCCTGCAGGCCACGATCGCCGGTCCAGGCCGGCGCTGCCAGATCAGCGGTAGGCCGCCCTGAAGACTGGTGTGCTGCCAGTTGGCCGAGGATGGATGGGTGCTGGTGCTGGTCATGCCGGTACCGCCTCGAGCACGCAGGCCCGGCTGGGATCCAGCAGGGGAACGGCCTGCTGCAGCAATTCGGACGCACTCCAGCAACCAATCTCTTCTAGTGGCAGCTCCAACCTGTGGTGGCGCCCCCAGAGGCGGCTGTTGCCTATCAGGCCAGCCACGCCGCCAGCGGCCTCTAAACCAAAGCGGTAGCCATTGGCCACCAGGCGCTGGGCTCGCTGCCATTCAGCCTCAGCCATACCCTCCTGAAACAGCTCGTACCAGACCGCATCAATCGCTTTGCGAACGGAGGCCAGCTCTTCCGTTTCGCAGATCGCCTCCAGCAGGGCAAAGCTGCCGAACTCCATTACGTGCAGATCGAGATCAATACTTTCCACGATGCGCAGTTGCTCTCGCAGCCTCTCCACTAAGCGGCTGCGGCGCCCCTCGGCCAGCACGGTTGTGAGAAGGTCTGCGCCCATCACGTCGTGCAATTGAGAGGCGGGAGGCAGACCCCAGAGCATCAGTAGGCGCGCCGATTCGAGGCGCGGCACTTCGATCCGGTGCTCCCCTGGCTGCACCAGAAGGGCTGGTCGGCGGCAGGGCTCCTCCACCAGCGGCAATTGGGCCAGGCCACTGGCGTCGATACGTTCGGCCAGGGTCTCCAGCTCGAGGGCGCCGCCCATGGCCAGCACGCAACGGTTGGCGCCATAAAGACGCCGATGGAAGGCGGCCATGGCAGCGGGTGTCTGTTCAAGCAGCAGTTCGCGCTGGCCCAGAATCGGTTCGCCGTAGGCGTGCTTTGGGCAGCCAAGTCGAAGTAACTGCTGCAGAGCGATTTCATCGGGCTGATCTTCGCTCTGGGCCAGCTCCTCGAGCACCACCTGCCTCTCCATGTCGAAGGCTGCAGCATCGAGGCGGGGATGCAGCACCAGATCAAGCAGTAGGTCGAGGGCGTCTGCAGCCGCCTCCGGTGGGATCAAAACGTGGTAGTGAACGTCGTCGAAGCCGGTGGCTGCATTGCTGTTGCCACCCATCGCCTCGATGCGAAGGTCGAATTCACCAGGCCCAAGCCGCTCGCTGCCCTTAAACACCATGTGTTCAAGAAAATGGGCCATGCCGCTTTCTGCGGAAGATTCAAAAACGCTGCCTGCCCGACACCAAAAGTCAAGGCAAACCAGCGGCGAGTCGGGCAAGGACAGGCTGACCACGGTGGCGCCGTTGGCAAGAAGTTGGTCGCTGGGATTAGCCAGGCCTGGCAGCAGGGGCTGGGATGGGGCCAGGGGCAAGGCTCAGATGCGTGGCAGGATCTGCATTCTGCTGGCTGCACCTCCTGTTGTGAGTTCCGCCCCCGCTTCGTCTCAGAGTCCCGACGGTGGCCCCGAGGGCTTTGGCGCCGAAAGCGGCGCGATTCATCCCCTGATGGAGGCCCTAGCGGCGCGGATTCGTACGTTCTGGCAGGGCCTGCCCGAATTGGAAGCGTTTGCGGTTTCTCCCGATCTCGAAGCCATCAGTGGCAGCCTCGATGGCGAATCGCTATTCATACGCAACGAGCTGCGTCGCTGCCTAGGACTGCGCAAGCTGCACCTGGAAACCGCTCGCCTTGGAGCGGGATTGCAGATTTTGCACTGCGTACTCTTCCCGGATCCCCGCTTCAACCTGCCTGTTTTTGGGGCAGACATCGTGGCCGGCCCGGCTGGGGTCTCCGCAGCCATCGTCGACCTCTCGCCAGTTTGCGGCGAGCTACCAATTGGTATCGCCGAAGCTCTTGCTGCCATGCCCCGCATCAGCTTTGAACAGGAACGGGAGCTGCCGGGCTGGGCGTCAATCTTTTCGCCCTACGTTCGCTTCGTGAGACCCACGAGCGACGCTGAGGAGGCCGGGTTTCTCTACGAGGTCAGCGGCTTTCTCGATGTGCTGGCGTCGGCCATGGCCACTAGCGAGGCTCAGGCACCAACCCATCCAGCTACGCTCGCCAGATGGCAGGGTCAGCTCCGGTATTGCAAGCAACAGAAACAAAACGACAAGACTCGCCGGGTGCTGGAGAAGGCCTTCAACCCGGAGTGGGCCGATCGTTACATCGAGGAGTTGTTGTTCGACGATCCGCCAGCACCGTGAAGCGCGCCTTGTTGGGGGTTAACCGGCTGTGGTGGCTCGGCGGAGCGGCCCTGGTGTTGATTTTGGCTGTCGCCCTAGTCCGCCAGCAGCGACCTTCCCCTGTGACTGCACCGGTGGTTGCCGTCACTCCCCGTAATCAGGAGGCGGTGGCAGCGCTTGGCCGGCTGGAGCCGGCTGGTGATGTGCGCTTGCTGGCGGCCCCCATCAGCGGCATCGGCGGTAGCCCCCGTATCTCCGAGCTGTTGGTTGAGGAAGGCGACCGCGTGAGCAGTGGCCAGCTGCTGGCCCGCTTTGACACAGCTCCAACCCTTGTGGCCCAGCAACGGCTAATCGAGGCTCGCCTTCGCAACCTTGACACCAGATTGGCTGTACAAACCCGCGACGTCCGTCGCTACCGCCAGCTGAGTCGTTCCGGAGCCATACCCAGCGGTGAGCTGGACAACCGCGAGACAGACCTGCTCAAGCTTCAAGGGGATCGCAACGAGGCATGGGCTGAACGCGAGAAACTCAAAGCGGAGTTGCTGCTTACCGAACTACGGGCGCCTATGGCAGGCACCGTGCTCAAACTCCATGCCCGAGTTGGAGAGCGCCCTAGTGAAACAGGCGTGCTTGAACTCGGCGCCAGCAACCGCATGCAGGCCTTGGTTGAGGTTTACGAAAGTGACATCGACCGAGTGCGCCTTGGCCAGAGCGTCACTTTGACCAGCGAAAACGGCGGTTATCAAGGCACGCTTACAGGCGAGGTGATTCGGATCAGTCCCCAGGTGCGGCAGCGTTCAGTGCTTTCAACTGATCCCACCGGAGACGCCGATGCCAGGGTTGTGGAGGTGCGGGTGGCCCTAGATCCTGCTGATAGCCAGCGGGTGCGTGATCTGACGGGCTTAAAGGTGATTGCGCGCCTCGCTGCCACCAGGGCGCCTGGGCAGCCCTGATGCTTGGCCGTATCTGGCAGGGCCGCCGCATTCCCCTTGCCTGGCTACTGTTGACTCGCCAGCCCGTGCGCCTGGCTGTCGCCCTGGCTGGCATCGCCTTCGCCGGCATCTTGATGTTTATGCAGCTGGGCTTCAGGGACGGCCTGTTTGATGCCAGCGTCACTATTCACCGCCTCTTTGACACCGACCTGGTGTTAATTAGCCCCCGTTCCAGCAGCTCGGTGAGCATGGCCGGCTTTCCCCGCCGCCGTCTGGTGCAGGCCATGGCAGATCCAGATGTGGAGGGGATTACTCCGGTTCACTGGAATTTGCTGCTTTGGCGCAACCCAGACACCAAGGCAACCCGCTCAATCCTCACCCTGGGCTTTGAACCTGCCGATCCCCTATTCACCGACCCCAGCCTCGCGCCTAAGGCAAAGCTTTTGCAGGATCGGGGCCGAGTGCTGTTTGACGAGCTCTCCAGGCCAGAGTTTGGGCCTGTAGCCGAATGGTTTCGCGGCGGACGCACCGTCGAAAGCGAGATCAATGGCAAAAAAGTAAGGGTGGCCGGTCTGGTGGGGCTCGGCACCTCCTTTGGCGCTGATGGCAATCTGCTCACCAGCCAGGAGACCTATCTCCAGCTACTGCCAAATACTCCTCCAGGCAGCATTGAGGTGGGACTGATCCGCTTGCGAGCTGGGGCCGATGCCGATGAGGTAGTTGAGAGGCTGAAGCGGGATTTACCAGATGACGTCAACGTGCTGACCAAAACAGGTTTTATCGCCTTTGAGCAGAACTACTGGAGATCCAGCACCTCCATCGGTTTCATTTTCACCCTCGGCGCTGCCATGGGTTTCGTGGTGGGCTGCGTAATCGTTTACCAGATTTTGTATTCGGACGTTAGCGATCATTTGCCGGAATACGCCACCTTGATGGCGATGGGCTACCGGCTCCCCACCCTGCTTGGAGTGGTGGCTAGGGAGGGGATGCTCCTGGCAGTGTTCGGCTATCTGCCTGCCTACGCAGCCGGCCAGGGCCTCTATCTACTGGTGCGCAACGCCACCCAGCTACCGGTGTCAATGAATCTGACCCGGGCACTGACAGTGTTCATCATGATTTTGGTGATGTGTATGGGCTCGGCAACCCTGGCAATGCGGCGCCTTGGTGATGCCGACCCCGCGGAGATTTTCTGATGGCAGCGATGGTGCGCCTGGAAGGCTTAAAGCATTCATTTGGCAGTGGCGTCAATCGCCGCCAGGTTCTCCAGGACATCAGCCTTTGCGTTGATCCCGGTGAGGTGGTGCTACTTACCGGCCCCTCCGGCTGCGGCAAAACCACCCTCTTGACCCTGATTGGAGCTCTACGGCAGGTGCAGGAGGGCTCGGTACAGGTGTTTGGCGAAGAGCTCAGGGGAGCAAGTCGCAGCGCCCGGCTCAAGCTGCGCCGCAGGATCGGCATGATCATTCAGGGCCACAACCTGCTCAGGTGCCTTACGGCGGAGCAAAACGTACAGATGGGTGCAGACCTGCTGCAAGGGCTCAGTTATCGAGCCCGTAGGGATAGATCTCGGGAGTGGTTGCGGGCCGTAGGATTGAGTGACCATCTCGGCAAGCTGCCCCACGATCTATCCGGAGGGCAGAAGCAAAGGGTCTCGATCGCCCGAGCTCTAGCCGCCAGGCCCCAGCTCCTACTGGCCGATGAGCCCACCGCATCTCTCGATTCCCGTACCGGGCGAGAGGTGGTCGAGCTGCTTAAGGGGCTAGCCAAGGACCAGGGATGCGGTGTGTTGATGGTGACCCACGACCCTCGGATTCTTGATGTGGCAGACCGTCTGGTGCAGATGGAGGACGGTCAGTTGAGCAAGGGCGCCTTCGCAATTGAGTAGGGTGGAAATTCGCATCTCTCCAACACGCCGCTCGCATGGCTAAGCGCAGGAATCTCAAGAAGGAAAAGCAAGAGCGAAATCGCCTCTACGCGCGCAAATTCAAGAAGCGCAAGCTGCGTAACGACGGTCGCGGTGAAGGCGCCGGCAATGGTGTGACTGGCACAGCCAACAACGGTGGCGCCGCCGACTGATCAGTGCAGCCCATGCATCGTTGAGGGGATCCGGAAGGATCCCCTTTTTGCTGTTTAGACCCTCGCGGCGACCCCGATGTTCCTCAGCGTCGTCATCCCCACCTACAACCGCCTGCCGATCCTGCAGAAGTGCCTGCTGGCCCTAGAGGCCCAGGATCCTTCAGCCTCGATCATGGGCTACGAGGTTGTGCTGGTCGACGATGGCTCAACCGATGCCACCGTTAGCTGGCTGCGGCAGCACAGCCTGCAGCTGCCGCACCTGCGACTGATCGAGCAGAAGCACGGTGGTCCGGCTCAGGGGCGCAATCGAGGTGTGGAGGCAGCCCGTGGCGACGTGGTCGTTTTTATCGACAGCGACCTGGTGGTCACCCCCAGCTTTCTGCGCAGCCACGCTGCAGCCCTAGAGCACGAGTGGCAGCGGCGCGGCAACCGCCGCTGTTTCACCTATGGGGCCGTCATAAACACCGCCAATTTCCAAGATCCCTGCAGCGAACCACACAAGCTTCAGGATCATTCCTTTGCCTATTTCGCCACCGGCAACGTGGCGATCGATCGGCAGCTGCTTGAGCAGGCCGGCCTGTTTGACACGCGCTTCCGTTTGTATGGCTGGGAAGACCTGGAGCTCGGCGAAAGACTGAGGCGGCTAGGAGTTGGGCTGGTGCGCTGCCCGGAGGCCGTTGGCTATCACTGGCATCCGGCCCTGAATTTGGAGCAGATCCCCGATTTGATTCGGGTGGAGCGGGAGCGAGCAAAAATGGGATTGGTCTTCTACCAAAAGCACCCCACCCGGCGGGTGCGGCTGATCATTCAGTTCACTTGGCTGCATCGCCTGCTCTGGGAGACACTCACCCTGGGCGGCCTGCTCAACGAACGCAGCCTGCGGCCCCTGCTGGCCTGGTTGATCCGTCGCGGCCATCCAGGGGTGGCCATGGAGCTGTTGAGAGTGCCGCTCAACCGCCTGGGAGTGCGGGCCCTGTTTGCAGAAGCCAAAGCACTCAAGGTGACAGGTCCAGCCCCTAGCCCTATTTGATAGGGTGCCTAAGTACAAATCACACCGCACACCTGCGTGTTTCGGGTGATCCGAGCAGCAATGCCCGTCGGCCCTTCTGGTCGTATGGGTAGTTCTGGATCCCTGGCAGGTGGAGGCAAACCCGAAACCCCAACCCAAAATTATGGCTGTTGTAACTCTCTCCGAAATGATGGAGGCGGGTGCCCACTTTGGGCATCAAACGCGCCGTTGGAATCCCAAGATGTCGCGCTACATCTACTGCGCGCGCAACGGGGTTCACATCATTGATCTGGTGCAGACCGCCGTCTGCATGAACAACGCCTATAAGTGGACCCGCAGCGCCGCCCGCAGTGGCAAGCGCTTTCTGTTTGTTGGCACCAAGAAGCAGGCTTCTGAAGTGATTGCGATTGAGGCAACCCGTTGCGGCGCCTCCTATGTCAACCAGCGCTGGCTGGGCGGCATGCTCACCAACTGGACCACGATGCGTGCCCGCATCGATCGGCTCAAGGATTTGGAGCGCATGGAAAGTTCGGGAGCCATCGCTATGCGTCCTAAGAAGGAAGCTGCCGTGTTGCGCCGTGAACTCGAGCGCCTGCAGAAGTATCTGGGAGGTTTGAAGAATATGCGCCGCCTGCCCGACGTAGTGGTGCTGGTGGATCAGCGCCGTGAAACCAACGCGGTGCTCGAAGCTCGCAAGCTTGATATTCCCTTGGTGTCCATGCTTGACACCAACTGCGATCCCGACCTCTGCGATGTGCCGATCCCCTGCAACGACGACGCCGTTCGTTCCGTGCAGCTGGTGCTTGGCCGCCTTGCCGATGCCATCAACGAAGGCCGCCACGGAGCTCAAGATCAGGGTCGTGACGACGAGGGCTGACCCCCTTGCCCCTCATCTTCTCACCATTTCGTAACCCCTACCCCATACCAACCCATGGCAGAGATTTCGGCAAAGCTGGTTAAGGAACTGCGCGATAAAACCGGCGCAGGAATGATGGATTGCAAGAAGGCGCTCTCTGAATGTGGCGGTGATGCCACCAAAGCCACTGAATGGCTGCGCCAGAAGGGCATTGCAACCGCTGAGAAAAAGGCCGGACGCACCGCCGCTGAAGGTGCAGTAGGCAGCTACATCCACACCGGCGCTCGTGTGGGCGTGCTAGTTGAGGTGAACTGCGAAACGGACTTCGTTGCCCGTGGCGACGTTTTCCAGGAATTGCTGCGCAATGTGGCCATGCAGATCGCTGCCTGTCCTGGTGTGGAGTACGTAAGCACCGATCAGATTCCGGCTGAGATTTCTGAGCGCGAAAAGTCCATCGAGATGGGTCGTGATGATCTCGAGGGCAAACCAGAGCAGATGAAGGTCAAGATCGTTGAGGGCCGAATTGGCAAGCGCCTCAAGGAACTAGCCCTGCTAGATCAGCCTTTCATCAAAGACAGCGCTGTCACCGTGGCGGAGATGGTGAAGCAGGTGGCCGGCAAGGTGGGCGAAAACATCCAGGTGCGTCGCTTCACCCGCTTCACACTTGGTGAGGGCATTGAGGTGGAGAAATCTGATTTCGCGGCCGAAGTGGCAGCCATGAGCCAGACGGCCTTATCAGCAAGCTAGTGACCCCATTGGAGGCTGCCCATCAGCAGCTTGAGGATCTTGAATCCCAGCTGGGGGCCTCCAACCCCCAGCTCTATCGCCACTTGGCTCTCTATCTCCAGGTGCTCAGAGACGGCCTGTTGAACAGTGTTCAACAGGCTTGTTTTCATGTTGCGACCCAAGTGCATCCTGATCGTTACAGCGATCTGGATGGCAACAAGCGCCGGGTGCTGCATCGGCGCATCCGCAACCTGGTTCAGCGGGCTAGCAGCTTGCTCACAGTTGAGCAAACCGCCCACCTAGCCGCTCAGATAGCCAGCGAACACAACAAGCAACTCAGCCGCCAACGCAGCAGGCTGCTGACGGTCCTGGGAGGGGACGACTCTGAATCAGAGGAGCATGACCAGGCTGAGGAGACTCCAGCAAGGGGATCAATCAACCTTGGAATGGCCCTTCCCATTGGAGCTGACTTCCTCAGCCCCTCCAGCTTCACCCTCCGCCCCCCGGTTGGGCTGGCGGAGCCCAATAGCAATAACCCAAGGGCTGAGATCGAGGAAGCGGACGAGCAACTGGAAGAGGTAGATGGCCAGCAAGATCTTGAGGTGACGATGCGGGCCATGGCGGAAGCCTTCAGCGATTGGTTGGTGGAGCCGTCCAACCGGACTCCTACGCCATGGGACGGAGGGCGCCTACCTTCAGACCCTGCGCTGCTGCTCGCCTGGATCGGCGGCTTTGAGCAGGCTCTCAGCCGCCGCCTGCGCAATCTCTCCCATGCTCTCAACGTTGAGCTAATGCGGCTGGGGATAACCACAACCTTGTTGCCTGTCAGCCTGCTTGATGCTGCTCTTACAGCGCAATTGGAGAGCTTGGAAGCTCCAGCGAATCTGCTGCGCTTGCCCCTGCCCTTCGGCCCGGAGCCTGCAGCCGGTCGCCTTGAAGCTATAGCGGTGCTGCTTCGGCCTGCTGACCTTGAGCATTCCCTGCCCAAATTGCACACCTGTCGTACCCGGATCCAGCAGCACCGGCAGGAGGTGCGCAGAATGGCTCAGCACTATCGCCGTCTCAGGCGGCGGGTTCAGGCATTAGAGGCGGAACAGCTGTGGCTGCAGGACATCAACCCAGCCCAGAGCCTGCCGAGCTGCCCGGACTAGAGGCCTGGCTGCGGGCTCTGCAGCAAGCCCTGCAGGTGGAGGCCGACCGGGGATTTATCGACCTAAAGGGCCGTCAAACCTGCTTCAGCAGCTTTGTGGTGCAGCAATTGCAACTGCGGCCGCAGGATCTGCCTGCCGATGCCCTGCAGCGCTTACTTGATCTTTCAGCTGGTTTTCAGTCCTATGGCGAGTTGCCTCTTGCCAGGCGCCAGAGCCTGGTGCGAACGGCTAGGGAAAGGCTGCATGCCCTACGCCAGGCCCAGCAGCCAGTGCTGGCGGTGGCGCCACCCCGGCTGCGACTGGTATCAAACTCAACAGTCGCCGGCAAGGCCCCCAATTCAGCCAGCCTCAACGCCGATACGCCCCTCTCGGAAGTTCGAGGGGTTGGACCCAAGACCGCTAGCCGTTTAGCCCAGCTCGGCTTACTGCTGGTGCGCGACCTGGTGCACTACTACCCGCGTGACTATCTCGACTACGCCAATCTCGTGCGGATCAACGGGCTCAAACCGGGAACCACCGCCACGATTGTGGCAACGGTCCGCCGCAGCCATGCCTTTGCCAGCCCGCGCAATCCCAATCTTTCGATTCTCGAACTTCACCTAGTCGATTGCACTGGGCGGATCAAGGTGACTCGCTTTTTTGCCGGGCAGCGCTTTTCCAGTCCTGGATGGCTGCAATCCCAGCAACGCCTGTTTCCAGTTGGAGCCACCGTCGCGGTCAGTGGTCTGGTCAAGGAAACCCCCTATGGGCCGGTGTTTCAGGATCCGTTGATGGAGGTTTTGGAGTCGCCCCAGTCACCGGTGCGCTCCGAAACGATCGGCAGGCTCCTGCCTGTCTACGGCCTCACTGAAGGATTGGGTGCAGACCGGCTGCGCCAGGTGGTCGAAGCCGTGATTCCCTTAGTGAGTAGCTGGCCAGATCCCCTGCCTGAGGCCCTGCGCCGCAGCCAGAAGCTGATGGGCCGCTCCGAAGCGCTTACCCAGATCCATGGGCCCAGCGGCCAGGAACAGCTACAGGCAAGCCGTCGCCGCTTGGTTTTTGATGAGTTTTTGCTGCTGCAGTTGGGCCTGGCCCAACGGCGCCGCCAACTGAGCCTGAGACCTGCTCCACCCCTGGCCTTGCCCCCTGGTGGCGAGGGCCTGGTGCAGCAATTTCTAACCATCCTGCCCTTTGGCCTTACCGGTGCCCAGCAACGGGTTCTGGCTGAGATCCGCGCCGATCTGGCCCGCCCCCAGCCCATGGCCCGTTTGGTGCAAGGGGATGTGGGCAGTGGCAAAACCGTTGTTGCCCTGGCGTCCCTACTCACTGCGATCGAGGCGGGCTGCCAGGGGGCCCTGATGGCCCCTACCGAGGTGCTGGCCGAACAGCACTACCGCAAGCTGGCGGAATGGCTGCCCCAGTTGCACGTCACTTCAGCTCTTCTCACTGGCTCCACCCCAGCACCGCGACGGCGCCAGCTGCTGCAGGATCTAGTCAACGGTCAGCTGCAACTGCTGGTGGGTACCCACGCCCTGCTGGAGGACCCAGTGCAGTTCGATCGGCTTGGTTTGGTTGTCGTTGATGAACAGCACCGCTTCGGGGTGCGCCAGCGCAATCGCTTACTGGCCAAAGGGCTGCAGCCCCATCTGCTGACGATGACGGCGACACCAATTCCTCGCACCCTGGCTCTGTCTCTTCATGGCGATCTGGATGTCAGCCAGATCGATGAATTACCCCCGGGACGCCAGCCAATCCGCACCAGCATGATCAAAGGCAGTCAGCGCCAGCGGGGCTATGAGCTGATCCGCGAGCAAGTGGCCCTTGGGCAGCGGGCCTATGTGGTGCTGCCGCTAGTGGAGGAGTCGGAGAAGCTCGAGCTGCGCTCGGCTGTGGAGGTGCACCGCCAGCTAAGTGAGGAGGAGTTTCCGGATTTAGCGGTGGGGCTATTGCATGGCCGGCTAAGCAGCGCTGAGAAGCAGGCTGCCATCGGCGCCTTCGCCAGCGGACAAACCCAGGTGCTTGTAAGCACCACGGTCGTAGAGGTGGGCGTTGATGTGCCGGAGGCCAGCGTGATGGTGATTGAACATGCTGAACGCTTCGGCCTTGCCCAGTTGCACCAGCTGCGGGGTCGAGTGGGGCGGGGAGCTGCCGCCTCCTACTGCCTGTTGATCAACGACAGCAGCAACGTGCTGGCCCGCCAGCGGCTGGAGGTGCTGGTGCGCACCAGCGATGGCTTTGAAATAGCCGAGATGGATCTGCGTCTGCGGGGGCCAGGCCAAGTGCTGGGTACACGCCAGAGCGGCCTGCCTGATTTGGCCCTAGCGAGTCTCACCGAGGATGGAACTGTGCTCGAAGAAGCCCGGGACGTAGCCCGCATGATCACAACTGCTGATCCGGAATTACAGCAGCATCAGGGGTTAGCCCATGCTTTAGCTGAGCAGCGACGCCGCCAGATGGATCAAGCGGCCCGGCTTAACTAACTACAAAAACCCCAAACATGAGGTGGCGTGCTGCCTTACTAGGCGGATAGGTAGTCGGAAACCTGCCCTGATAAATCGCGCATAGAAGCAACAGCTCGACGCTCTAGTCCACGGGAAGTATCACGGCTGATGCCAAGTTCACGGGCAACCGCTGACAAACTCAAAGCCGTCTCCTGGTCGATGACGTAAAGCATCCTAAGTAGTTGGACCTCCTGTTCAGGCAGCTGATCCAGCAACCTACGGATATTAGTCTTGAGACAATCCTCTAGTGCTAGCTGATCAGGTTGCACTCCATCGCAGGCTACTTTATCAAGCAGATTGATGGCTTCCCCTTCGGCTGTGGTGTAATCGCAGCTGAGCGGCTGCACGGCTCGAAACATCAGCTCCTCTACGTCCAGTTCAGACATGCCTGCGGCTGAAGCAAGCTCATGAAGACTGGGCGGACGGCCTAATAGCTGGATTAGCTCACGCTGGCAGCGTTTGAGTTTGCTGAGGGCGGCCGTGATTGGTGCTGGTAGGCGAATCGTGCGGCTCTTGTTCTTGATTGCTTGAGTGATGCCCTCCCGTATCCACCAGTAGGCGTAGGTAGAAAACTTATATCCACGACTAGGATCAAATCTTTCCACGCCTCGCACCAGGCCAATCGTGCCCTCCTGGTTCAGATCTGCAAGCTCAAAGCTGCTGTTGGTGTAGTTCTTGGCGATTGACACCACCAAGCGCAGATTCGCCGACACCATTCTTTCCTTGGCCTGCCTGCCATCTCGGATCCTGGCTTGAAGCTCATCTATTTCCAGATCGGCAGCAACAGCAAACTCTTGGTCATTTGGGGCAACCCCGCCAGCCCTCAGGTGAGCTCCTCGCGAACCTCATCGAGTGCGACCAGTTGTTGAACCTTGCGCCCAAGGGTGATCTCCTGCTCGGCGCTCAACAGCGGCACCCTGCTGATGTCGCGCATGTAGGAGCGCAACAAATCTCGGCCACGGCTGCCATCTAGGGGGTGATCGCCGCTCAAAACGAAGCGAGTGGGCATGGCCGAGGCCTGGGTGATTGTCAGGGTTTCGAAACCTTAAGGGCTGGATACCCTGATCTGCCGGCCACCTCTGGCTTTGCTGCCCAGCTTGAATGGCAAAGCCTGACTGGCAGCTCCTTTGCGCCCCTGGAATTCCATTCCGATTACTGAGGTTGATGAGCCGCTGCAGAAAATCCCAACGGCCTTGCTGCGGCTCGAACCCCATCCCTACGCGGCCCTGGGAGCGCCCTATGGGCCTGATGCATCTCCATTTCGGCTGCGCCAGGGGGTGGTCACCCGGCTGCTGCAAGCCCAGCAGGAGCTGCAGAAGGAGCAGCCTGGCTGGAGCTTGGCGATTTTTGATGCCTGGAGGCCCGTGGCCGTGCAGCGCTTCATGGTGCGCCACTCCCTAGTGGCCGAGTGTGGCCGAATCGGCAGCAACCCCGACCATCCCTCCCCAGAGCGAGATCGGGCAGAGGCTGCCGTGGGCCGCTTCTGGGCCCCTCCCAGCGATGATCCGGCCACCCCACCACCCCACAGCACCGGAGCCGCCGTGGATCTCACCCTTGCTGATGCTGGCGGCCAGGCCCTGGCGATGGGGGGAGAGATCGATGCAATTGGCAGGGTTTCCGAACCCTTATTTCATCAAGCTGCCGCCTTGGCTGATTCCAGCAGCCCTGCCGCTACCTGGCATCAGCGGCGCCAGTTGCTGGGCAGGGTGATGGCTGGGGCAGGATTTGAGCAGCACCCCAACGAGTGGTGGCACTTCAGCTGGGGGGATCAGCTGTGGGCCTGGCGTAGCGGCGCCAGGGAGGCTTTTTATGGACGAGTAGGTGATTCGGCCAGTTCCCGGCTCAGCTGAGCGGCCTGTTCCGGGCTCAGCAACTGGCGGCCTACGCAGCGGCTGAGGGTTTTGGCTGTCATCTCTAGCTGAATCTGGCGTAGGGGTGCCAGCACGGCATCACCCTGGTCAGCAAAGGGCTGCAGTTGCTGCTGAAAGGCGGTTCGAATCCGCTCCGAATCGCAAGTGCTCAGATCGGGGTCGTAGAGCGTTTGGCGTGAGGCAGGTGGTGGTGACTGTTGCCGGCCCTGAGCCAAGAGGGGAGCCCTTATCAAGGACACCTGCAATGTGAATGAGAGGAACAGGGCAAAGCGGGCCCAGCTCATCCAGCCGCTGGTTCTAGCCATTGCTGCACGGTGTCACGGCCACTGTTGACCACAAAATCGCCAAAGCTGCGGCGGCCGCCGGCACTCTGCCAAGCCTTCAGCAGCGGTTCGAGAGTTACTTCTAGATCATCCAGCGGCATTTTCTCTAGGTAGGGCTCCGCTAATCGGCTGAGGTTGGGGGTGCCCCCGAGCCACAACTGATATTGGTCGACCCCACTGCCAACCAGGCCGATCTCAGCCATGTAGGGACGGGCGCAGCCATTGGGGCAGCCGGTTATGCGAACTAGCACCGAGCGGGAAATTTCAAGGCGCTTGAGCTGGGCTTCCAGTCGGTCCAGCACGCTTGGCAGGATGCGCTCAGCTTCCGTAACAGCGAGACCACATAGGGGCAGGGCCGGACAGGCCAGTGCGTGGCGCTGCAGCGGTGCAGGTGCTTCCGGCGCATCCATACCAAGCTCTGCCAAGGCAGCACGGATGGTGGAGCGCTGGGAGGTGCCGATGTTGCAGAGCAGCAGATCCTGGTTGGGGGTGAGTCGCACCTCCAGCTTGTAGGTGTCGACCAGTCGACGTAAACCACTCTTGAACTCACCGGAAAGGCGTCCGCACAGCACCGGCAGGCCCACAAACCAGAGGCCACGGCTCTGGCGATGCCAGCCGAGGTAATCCTCGAGTTTGGTTTTTGGCTCTAGCCGCATCGCCTTGATCGGGTGGGCGAAATAGCGCTCCTGCAGCTCCTGACGAAACCAGTCGACACCGCGGTCGTGGATCAAATACTTCATCCGGGCATGACGCCGTTGCTCCCGGTCGCCGTGGTCCCGCTGGAGGGCCACGATCGCCTGCAGCAGTTCAAGCACGTGCCCATAGGCCACATAGCCGAGGCGGTCCGCTGTACGAGCGAAGGTCTCCTCCTTGTTGTGGGTGCGGCCCATGCCACCACCTACGTAAACGTTGCAGCCGAGGGGGCTGCCTTGGGGGTCACAGAACAGCACCAAGCCGATGTCCTGGGTCAGCAGGTCCACCGAGTTGTCGCCGGGAACGGTGACCGCAACCTTGAATTTTCTTGGCAAGTAGGTGCCGCCATAGAGCGGTTCGGCCGCATCACCGCTGAAGACAGCACCCTCCTGCTGCAGTGCCTTGATTTTGGCTACCGCCGGACTGGGCTTGATCCTGTAGCTGAGCTCACCATCAACCCAGAGGTCGAGGTAGGAACCCTCAGCCGCCTGGGGGGCGAGCAAATCAGCGATGTCGTCGGCAAGCTTGCGGGCTGCCGGGTAAGCCCCCTTTTCAAAGGGTGCTGCCGGGGCCATCACATTGCGGTTGATATCGCCACAGGCAGCCAGGGTCGAGCCCAGCTCGCGCACGATCGTGCCAATTACCTCTTTGAGGTTCTCCTTTCGGACACCATGCATTTGAAATGCCTGGCGAGTGGTGACCCGCAAGCTGCCATTGCCCAGCCGGTCTGCAAGCTCGTCTATCGCCAGAAAGAGAGTCCCAGGTACTCGGCCACCGGGATTGCGCAGCCGGAGCATCATCTGCCAATCCTTCTCCGCGCCCTTGCGTCGGTTTTCGCGGTCGTCCTGCTGGTAACTGCCGTGAAACTTCAGGATCTGGACAGCACCTTCCGTGAAATTGGCGGAGTCGTTGCCGAGCTCCGTCAGCAATGGCTCTTTCAGATGGCCACTGCTGTCCTTGAGCTGCTCAAATTTGGAGGCGGCCGGCTTGACTTCGGGCATCAGGTCCTTTGCACAACGCTCGGCACATCAGTGAAGCTAGCGAACGGCGTTCAATACAGTTGTCTTGTGTTGCCCTGACGCCGTGTCGACTTTTTTGCTCGAAATCGGCACTGAGGAACTTCCGGCCGATTTTGCGCGGCTAGCCCTGCCCCAGCTGGAGCAGCTAGTGCGCCGCGATCTCGCCACCCTGAGGCTTAGTCACGCCGGCATCTACTGCACAAGTACGCCCCGCCGTTTGGTGGTCAGCGTGACTGGGCTGCCGCATCGCCAGCCAGACCTGGAGGAGGAGCGCAAGGGCCCTCCCCAGGCCCAGGCACTCAAGGATGGCCAACCAACTGCAGCAGCCCTTGGCTTTGCGAAACGCTGTGGCGTCGCTCCAGAGGCCCTGGAAATTCGTGACACGCCTAAAGGGCCCTTTTTATTTGCCAGCTGCCTCGAACCAGGGCAGTCCACCACCGATGTGCTGGCAACCCAAGTACCCCTCTGGATTGAGGCCCTGCAGGGACGCCGCTTCATGCGCTGGGGGGAGGGGGAGAGTCGCTTCTCCAGGCCAGTGCGGTGGCTTGTGGCTCTACTCGATGCCGAGCTTGTGCCCGTAAGCCTCATGGGTAGTGATCCGGTAGTGAGGGCGGGCCGGGAGAGCCGGGGCCACCGCCTGCATAAGGCCAGTGTCACCATTCTTAGCGCCGAGGCCCATACCAATTTGCTGGCCGCAGCCGGGGTGGAGGTTGATCGCGATCGCCGTGGAGCTCTGATCCGCAGCGCTGTTGAGGCTGCAGCCTCAACCCACAACGCCGATGCCGATCTGCCCGAGGCGCTCTTCCAGGAACTAATCGACCTGGTCGAATCGCCCAGCTTGCTGGAGGGTCAATTCGATGACCACTACCTAGGCCTGCCAGCCGAGGTGCTCAGCACCGTGATGCGCTCGCACCAACGCTATGTACCTCTGTATTCAAAGGGCCATAACCTTGATCCCCTGGCCCTTGATGCTCGAGCCAGCCTGCTGCCACGCTTTTTGTGCGTCAGCAACGCCCTGCCCGAAGCCGCTGCCAACGTGGCGCGTGGCAACGAGCGGGTGCTGAAGGCTCGTCTGGCCGACGCTGAATTCTTTGTACGGGCTGACCGCAATATCGCCAGTATTGATCGTAGGTCTCAGCTAGGGCGTGTCACCTTCGCTGAGGGCTTGGGCTCCCTGCTAGATCGCACTGAGCGGCTCGAATGGTGCACCGACGTCCTACTTGAGCAGCTCGAGCTCTCCTCTAGTTGTGGCAGCCATGCCCGTCGGGCGGCCCATCTGTGCAAACACGACCTTGTCAGCCAGATGGTGGGTGAATTCCCAGAGCTGCAGGGGGCAATGGGGGGCAAATACCTGGTGGCAGAGGGAGAGCCCTATCAGGTAGGCCTAGCTGTGCTGGAGCACTACTTACCGCGTGGTGCGGGCGACGCCCTACCAAGCTCCGATGCGGGAGCTGTTGTCGCCTTGGCTGAGCGCCTGGAGTTGCTCTTAAGCATTTACGCCAAGGGCGAACGTCCTAGCGGCTCCTCCGATCCCTACGCCCTACGCCGTGCAGGCCAAGGCCTGCTGCAGATTTTGTGGAAGAAGGGCTGGCGCCTGGATCTGCTCGCCCTGTTGCAGCGCTCATGTCAGCACTGGGCTGAGCTGCTGCCCCACTACACCATTGATGCGGAGGGATTAACCACTGAGCTCGCCGACTTTCTGCGCCAGCGACTGGTGAGCCTGCTTGAGGAAGGTGGGATGGATATCGACCTAGTACAAGCGGTGTCTGGGCAAACGGGAGATCAAGGACGGGTGCTTTCCGATCCAGAGGATGCACGCCAACGTGTTGAACTGCTTATGGAGCTGCGCAGCTCGGGTCAGTTGGCAGCGGTGCAGGCGGTAGTTACCCGTGCTGCGCGGCTCGCAAACCAGGCCGATCTGCCGTACAGCGACCTCAGTGCCGTGGCAGTAGTCGATCCTGGCCTATTTGAAAAAAGCAGTGAGGCAGCCATGTTGGCGGTGCTCAACAAGCTTGAGCCCTTCGCCACCAGTAGCGCCAACGATCGCTACCGCAACCTGGCTAGCGGACTTTCGGCTGGCGCCCCAGCCCTGGCGGCCTTCTTTGATGGCGAGCAGAGCGTGATGGTGATGGCCGAAGATGGAGCGGTACGCAAAAACCGTCTCCATTTGCTGGGGGTGCTGCGCAATCAAGCTGCCGTATTGGCTGACTTCAGTCGCATCATGGGATGAGATTCCCGTAGAGTGTTGGCATGTTATTGAACAAAATGCCTGTCCAAATTGAGGGTAATTAGTGAGTTTACTTCCTTCGCAACAGGCCCAATCGCCACAGGCCCAATTGCAACAGACACCTTCACCACAGGCCCCGCCGGCGATTTCCCCCCGCCGCCGAGATTTTCAGCTCGAGGCCTTTCGCCTAGGCGATAACCGTATCGCCAGCTGGCAGCTAATCAATACCCTCCTGCCGACAGCCCTGCTTTGGGTATCCGTGCCCACGCTCGCTGCCGCCGGGCCTGCTCTACGACTACTGCTGCTGCCAGTGCTGCTGCTACTAGTCCTCTTTTCGGCGCGCTCATTCGCGCTAATGCACGATTGTGGCCACGAATCTCTCTTCAAAACTCGCTGGTTAAACAGGCCCGTTGGTTTTCTCCTGGGTTGCTTAAATGCGATCCCCCAACATCCCTGGTCCCGCGGCCACGCTTTTCACCATAAACATAACGGCAACTGGGATCGCTACCGAGGCCCATCTGCGTTGTTGACCCTTAGCGACTACCTGGCCCTATCACCACGCCAACGTTGGTTTTATGGACTTAGCCGCCACCCTCTGATGCTTTTTCCAGGTGGTTGCTACTACCTACTGGTTCGGCCAAGGCTTGAGCTTGTGCTCGGTGTAGCTGAATGGCTGACATCTATGGCATCCCATATAGGCCATAAGGGGCTAGCTGGCCTTGCCGAGCTGCCAGAGCTGAGCCGTAATTTTCGCTCCAGCCATTGGTACACATCGGCTGAGTGCATAGATCTTTTTGCTAATAATCTAGTGGTGCTCACTAGTTGGTGGCTGATGGGATCCTGGCTTGGCCATAGCCTGTTTTGGAGCTGCTATTTTCTTGTAATGACTTTATCGGCAGCATTATTTCTCTGCATCTTTTTCGTTCAACACAATTTTGCAGATTCCTATGCCAGCAGCGACGAAGGCTGGGACTATCAGCGCGGCGCCCTAGAAGGTAGTAGTAACTTGGAAATGCCAGCAATACTTAACTGGTTTTGGGCAGATATCTCCTTCCACAGCATTCATCACCTCTGCGAAAGAATTCCTAATTACCGCCTGCGGGCCTGCCACGAAGCCAATTCAGCGTTATTGATCGATTCTCCGAAATTAAGTCTCAAAGACTTCCCCAGCAGCTTTAGGTACGTTCTGTGGAATTCAGAGGCAAAAAAATTGCTCACATTGGCAGAAGCCAATATGAGCGCTGGAGATACCAAAATCAAGTAGCAGCTAGCCAACTAGCTGTAGAGAATCAATCCTTTCCGGCCAGGGCCGGTTCGCGATCCTGTTCAGGCTCTGCGCTGTCTGCAGTGATGGTTTCAGTTTT
The DNA here is from genome assembly GCF_024346235.1 of Cyanobium sp. BA5m-21. Lineage (NCBI taxonomy): Bacteria > Bacillati > Cyanobacteriota > Cyanophyceae > Synechococcales > Prochlorococcaceae > Cyanobium > Cyanobium sp. BA5m-21. The sequence continues at coordinate 94,335 of NZ_JAGQCO010000001.1, read as the reverse complement.
GCGAGATTTAACACCCACTTTAATACCACCTTTGATGGTGCTAACCGCCAGCATGGCATTAACTTCAGCTTCGCCTCGCACAGCGCTATCCACCGGCTTGTAGCCCTGGGGAGCGAGAGCATTGCCCCTAAGTACCGAACCTAGGGTAAGCAGGGTCAGCTTCAACTGCTGCCACGGATTCATCATTACCACCCGCTTGTAGAGGTAACTGTCGAAGGTTAGTCGCTGCACGTCCTTGTCGTCGCACATTTCGACAAATGCTTCACGAGCTGCATCGTTTCGGTAGAAAATATTTTGAAGAATCTCAAGCACTTTGTAGGTGGCGCCGTATTGGCGATCCCATTTCTTCAGATACTTTTTGAGATCTGCCTCCGTAGGAACCTTGGCACCACCGGCACTAGATTCAACAATCTGTTCGGCGCACATACGGCCGCTTTTGGCTGCAAAATAAATGCCCTCGCCAGAGCTCTTGGTGACATAGCCAGCAGCATCGCCAACTAGAGCCATGCGGCCAACCACCCGACGGGGACGGGGATGTTCTGGGATCGGATGGGCTTCGACTTTGATTACTTCGCCGTTAACCAGCCGCTTTTTGGCCCGTTCGCGGATGCCTTCCTGAAGTCCCTTGATCAGCCCTTGGTTTTGTTGCATGGTTCCAGTACCAACCGCCACGTGGTCGTACTTGGGAAACACCCAGGCATAAAAGTCAGGAGATACATCAGTACCCACATACATCTCTGCCAGGTTTTCGTAGTACTTCATCTCCTCGGCAGGCAGCCTGATGCGCTCCTGGAAGGCAATGGCTACGTTGTAGTCGCCGGCATCCATAGCCTTGGCAACTCGACTGTTGGCTCCATCAGCCCCCACAATCAAATCAACTTCAAGAGTCTTGGTTTCTCCAGTTGCTTCTCCAGCACCATAATCAGAGTAAGTGAGAGTATAGGGGCCCTGTCGTTTGGCACCCGTATCAATTTTGGTAACCAAGCCGTTCACAAGCTGGGCACCTAGTTCGGCAGCTCGGTTGCGGAGAAAGGCGTCCATAACCTCCCTGCGGCACATGCCAATATACTCATTCTCATTTTCTAAATTAATATCTACCTCCCTATTTGAGGGGGAGATCATCTTCATGTTGCGCACCTTGCGGTCGATGATCGACTCAGGCAAGTCGAATTCCTCAACCATGCAAAGAGGAATGGCCCCGCCACATGGCTTGGCGTTGTCGAGCTTGCGCTCAAAAATCCAAGTTTGAATACCGGCCTTGGCAAGCTCCTCAGCCGCACAGGATCCACTGGGGCCGCCACCCACAACCGCGACTCGCAACATCAAAAAAACGCTCCGCCAATATGGATGCTGCTGGGAAGCTAACACCGATAACCGGTCAGGTGGTGGGCAATCCGACCTCCCCGCCTAGGATCTTCATTGCTTGTGTTTAGGAAGATTGATCGGTGCCAGGCAGGGAACCCGCGTGACGCATCGCAATTCCCGCAGGCCAGGCCAACCCCTAGCCCTGGGTGACATTCCTGTCGCCCGCCGCACCAGCCCGCCTTCAGCCAAGGCCAACCGCTGGCTACTAGGGGTCAGCGTGGGCACAGGTTCGCTTTTGATAGTCCTTGCCTTAGTTGTGGTTTGGCGCCCAGGGCCGCTGCAACGCCTATTGGCCCCACCGCCAGTAAGGGGACTAGACGCGCGCACAGGCCTTGATGGGCGCCTGCTGGGCCATTTCCCCTACGGCGAGCTGGCCGCCTACAAACGTGTGGCGATTGCCCCTGGGCTAAGCCTGCATCGAGACGCTGCAGCAGCTCTTCTGGCGATGCAGCGTGATGCAGCCAGCAGCGGGGTCGAGCTAGTGGTGCTGAGCGCCTTCCGATCTCATACGCTTCAAAAAGAGCTCTTTTTTGAAGTGAAATCGGATCGCAACCAGAGCGCTCGAGAAAGGGCCATGGTTAGCGCCCCGCCAGGGTTTTCTGAGCACAGCACCGGCTTCGCCATCGATCTCGGCGATGCCCTGGCACCAGCCACCAACCTCTCACCAAGCTTCGACCAAACCGCAGCCTATGCCTGGGTGCAGGCCAATGCCGCTCGCTATCACTTCACCCTCTCCTTCCCCCGGGGTAATTCCCAGGGGGTGAGCTACGAGCCCTGGCATTGGCGATTCGAGGGCAGCGCCGAGGCCCTGCAGTTGTTTGAGCCCGCCCAGCGGTTGGCGCGCTGATGACTGTTCCGGAACTTCTGGCCCCTGCGGGTAATTGGCAGGCCCTGCGCGCCGCGGTAGCAAATGGCGCCGACGCTGTTTATTTCGGTGTGGAGACATTCAACGCCCGCATGCGGGCCGCCAATTTTGACCAGGAGGAATTGCCAGAACTCATGCACTGGCTGCATCGGCGGGGTGTGAAGGGTTTTCTCACTGTCAATGTGCTCGTTTTCAGCGATGAGCTGGTTGAGGCGGCAAGCTTGATCAGGGCTGCGGCTGCGGCCCATGTCGATGCCCTAATTGTTCAGGACGTTGGCCTGGCCCGGCTGGCGCGCAGGCTGGCGCCCAAACTGGCTGTGCACGGATCCACTCAGATGTCGATCACCAGCGCCGCAGGGGTCGCCATGGCCGCAGAGCTTGGTTGTGCCCGGGTCGTGCTTGCACGGGAGCTGACTCTCACCGACCTAGGCCGCTTGCAAAGTCAGCTGCAACAGCGCCAGTTGGCCATTCCCCTGGAAGTGTTTGTGCATGGTGCACTGTGCGTTGCCTATTCGGGCCAGTGCCTCACCAGCGAAGCCCTGGGCCAGCGCAGTGCAAACCGGGGCGAGTGTGCCCAGGCTTGCCGCTTGCCATACCAGCTGATTGTTGACGGCGAAGAACGCGATCTTCAAGACCAATGATATCTGCTCTCACCCATGGATCTATCAGCCTGGGAGCTTTTGCCCCAGCTCGAGCAGATCGGCATCGCCAGCCTCAAGATCGAGGGGCGTCTTAAGGACGCCACCTACGTGGCAGCCGTTACCGATGCCTACCGGCAAGGACTCGATCGTTTAGCCGAGGGCCTACCCAGCGCGCCCCAGTCAGCTGAGCAGAAGCGCTCCCTGGAGTTGAGCTTCTCGCGGGGGCTTTCCACAGGGTGGTTGGGGGGCCTCGACCACCAGGCGCTCGTGCACGGCCGCTGGAGCAAAAAGCGTGGCCCGCAGATTGGGGTATTCGCGCGCGTGAGTGCCGACGGCTGGTGGATCATCCAGACGAAGGCGGATCTGAAACCAGGCGATGGTCTTGTGTTTGAGGCCGCTGGATATGGTCCACTCGAGCCACCAGCCGAAATTGGCGGCCGGCTGATGGCTGTGCAGCAGCGCCCGATGGGCCGGCTGGCCGTACGGCTCGGCCCTGGCCGGATCGAAGCCGGCGGGCTGTCAGCGGGTAGCCCCTGCTGGCTTACCAGCGATCCCGCCCTTGAAGGTCAATGGCAGCGCATGGCTGGCCAGGCAACTCCGGAATGCAGCCGAGGCTTGCGGCTTCGCCTGCAAGGACGGCTTGGCGAGCCCTTGGTGCTGCGGGTTGAGTGGGCGGAGGGTCTCGATCCAGCAGCAACTGCGCAAATAAAGCTGCTCTCCGCCTCGGCCCTGCAGGCAGCCAGCGAGCAAGCCCTAGACACCTCCAGACTTCAAACCCAGCTGGGGCGCCTTGGCGGCACCTGCTGGAAGTTTGAGCGGCTTGAGCCTGCTCTCGAGGGAGCCCTTTTTCTGCCGATAGCCCAGCTCAACAAGTTGCGCCGCGAGCTAGTTGAGGCGCTTGCCGCAATTGAGCCGGGACATAGCGGCTCGCAGGCCCCCCTTGCAGGGGACACAACCGATTTCACCGAGTTACTGCAGGTTCTTTCAATCCCTGCCCACGCTTCGCCCCAATCTGGGCCTGGTTCGAGCACGGCTGTGAATTCGGAGCCGCAGTTGGTTGTGCTGGTGCGCAGCCTTGAGCAATTGAAGGCCCTGCGGGATTAACCAGTTGCGTCAGTTATTGCTGACCTAGATCAGCCGGCCGAGCTGCGCGAGGCCGTGGCAATCGGCCGTGGCTGCTGGCCTGGAGGCATCTGGCTGGCTGGCGCTCGGATCACACGGACTGATGAGCGCTGGACCCTGGAGCCCCTGGTGCGGGCGGCCCCCGATGGCTACCTGGTGCGCAATGCCGACCAGCTCGAGGTGCTCACACCCCTTGCTCCCTACTGTGGCGATTTTTCTTTAAATGTCGCCAATCCACTGTCGGCCGCGTGGTTTCTGGACCATTGGAAGCTGCAGCGAATCACCGCCAGCTACGACCTTGACCTCAAGCAGATGCTGGCCCTGGTGCGGGTCTGCCCCCCCGGCCAGGTTGAGGTAACGGCCCACCAGCACATGCCCCTGTTCCACATGGAGCACTGCCTCTTTTGCGCCTTCCTATCCGACGGACACGACCACACCGACTGCGGCCGCCCTTGCGAAAAGCACACGGTGCTTCTGCGTGATCGCAGCGGCAGTGAGCACTTTCTGCGGGCTGGTCTTGGCTGCCGTAACACCTTGTTTAATGGCCAAGCTCAGACAGCTGCTGAGGCCCTGCCCAAGTTGATGCGTGCTGGGGTGAGGCAGTTCCGAATTGAGTTGCTGCAGGAATCAGCGTCCGAGAGCCAGCATCGGGTGCAGCAATATTCAGCGGCCCTGCGTGGTGAGATCAGCGTACGAAGCCTCTGGCAGCAGGAACAGTTGGACAGCCGTCTTGGCGTGACCCGGGGCAGCCTCAAAAGCGGTAGGGGTGTGGGATAGAGTTGGACCATGGCTTCAAGTCTGCGTAAACGTTCCATCAAACGTTCCGTCTACATAAACTTAAAGTCAACAGATTCCATTCAACGTAAAAGTAGAGTTTTATTTGTATGAGCGGTGCACACCCAGGTACGCCGATTCGCAACATTGCGATCATTGCCCACGTTGACCATGGCAAAACCACATTGGTGGATGCCATGCTCACCCAATCGGGCATCTTCCGCGAGGGAGAGGCGGTTCCGACCTGTGTGATGGACTCGAACGATCTTGAGCGTGAGCGCGGGATCACAATTCTTTCCAAAAATACCGCCGTCGATTACGAAGGAATTCGTATCAACATCGTTGACACTCCTGGCCACGCTGATTTCGGCGGCGAGGTGGAGCGGGTTCTCGGCATGGTTGATGGCTGCCTGCTGATCGTTGATGCCAACGAGGGGCCCATGCCCCAGACCCGATTTGTGCTTAAAAAGGCCCTTGAGAAAGGGCTACGTCCAATCGTTTTCGTAAACAAGATTGATCGGGTCCGAGTTGACCCCGAGGTTGCTGTCGACAAGGTTCTCGACTTGTTCCTTGAGCTGGGTGCCGACGACGATCAGTGCGATTTCCCCTATTTGTTTGGGAGTGGCATGGGCGGCTACGCCAAGCCAGACATGAAAACCGAGAGCGACAATATGAAGCCGCTCTTCGATGCAATCCTGCGGCACGTTCCGCCCCCGGTGGGCGATCCCGAGAAGCCGCTGCAGCTTCAAGTCACCACCTTGGACTACTCCGACTTTTTAGGTCGGATCATGATCGGTCGCATCCACAACGGCACAATCAGGGCTGGCCAACCTGCCGCCCTTATCCGTGACGACGGCAGCATCAAGCGCAGCCGCATCAGCAAGTTGCTTGGCTTCCAGGGTCTGCAGCGGGTTGAGATTGAGCAGGCCAGCGCTGGCGATCTCGTGGCCGTGGCCGGCTTTGACGAGGTCAATATTGGTGAGACGATTGCCTGCCCCGATCACCCTGAGGCCCTGCCCCTGATTCGGGTTGACGAACCCACCCTGCAGATGACTTTCGTCATCAATGACTCTCCCTTCGCTGGCAAGGAGGGCAAATTCGTGACCAGCCGTCAGGTGCGGGATCGCCTGCAGAAGGAGCTGCTCACCAACGTCGCCCTGCGGGTAGAGGACACCGACTCACCGGATCGCTGGGCTGTCAGCGGCCGTGGTGAATTGCACCTCGGCATCCTGATAGAAACGATGCGTCGTGAAGGCTATGAATTCCAAGTATCCCAGCCCCAGGTGATTTTCCGCACCATTGATGGCACCCCATCAGAGCCCTACGAAACCTTGGTTTTGGATGTGCCTGAGGAGTCGGTGGGCGGCTGCATTGAAAAGCTCGGCGTCCGCAAGGCCGAGATGCAGAACATGGAAAATACGAACGACGGCCGCACCCAGCTTGAGTTTGTGGTGCCAGCTCGAGGGCTGATTGGCTTCCGCGGCGAATTCATTCGCGCCACAAGGGGCGAGGGGATCATGAGCCACTCCTTCCTTGACTACCGGAAAATGCAAGGAGAGATGGACAACCGCCGTAATGGTGTGTTGATTGCCTTTGAGGAGGGCACAGCGACTTTCTACGCACTCAAGGGTGCGGAAGATCGCGGCCAGTTCTTCATTACGCCTGGCACCAAGGTCTACAAGGGGATGATTGTTGGCGAACACAACCGACCACCTGACCTAGAACTCAACGTCTCCAAAGCAAAGCAGGTGACCAACATCCGCTCGGCTGGCGCAGAGGTGCTCGACACCCTGCAGGCACCAATTCAGATGACACTTGAGCGAGCTCTCGAGTACATCGGACCCGATGAAATGCTTGAAGTCACACCCCAATCGATCAGACTGCGCAAACTGCCTTCCAAAAAGGCCGCTAAGCGCTGATCGGTGCGCCCGAATCCTGAGCAGCAGTTTTTAAGCGAAGAGCAGGAATTATTGGCGGACACCCGCTTGGGCGAGGCCATATGCTTGTTTAACGGCGCTGACTGGTATGCCTGCCACGACGGCTTCGAAGCCCTTTGGCATGAGACCGCTGGCCCTATGAGGCCGGTTTTGCAAGGAATTTTGCAGATCGCCGTGGCTGAACTGCACCTTGAACGGGGTAACTGCAGCGGCGCCACAATTTTGATGGGTGAGGGTCTCGGCCGCCTTAAGGCTTGTCCCCCTAACTCCCTAGGCATAGATTTAGCTGCCTTGATCGACTCATCTATGCAGCGTCTGCTGGCGTTGCAGCAGCAGAGGTCAATTGAGGGCTTGGAATCGCCCAGATTGGTTGGGACAGCGCCCCAAAACCCTTCTGTAGATTAAAAATTACGCCATGTCCCACACCCAACTGTTGCTATATCCCTTTGTGCGCTCCGCGTTCTTGCGGCTGACGGCCCTGCCCCTTTTCCTCTCGGCAATGTTGGCCCCTGCGCTTGCAGCCCCCGCCGTGGTGACTCCCACCAGCGGGCTGGTAACAATTGAATCCGACCTGCAAAAGGCCGATAACAGCACCGGAGTTGTGACAGCAACCGGCAATGTGCGCATCGTTTACCCCGACCAACGGGTGGTAGCCACGGCCCGTCAGGCCCAATACTTCAGTCGTGAGGGCAGGGTGGTGCTCAGCGGTGATGTGGATGTAATTCAAGATACGGGTCACAGCATCCAGGCAGAAAGGCTCGTGTATCTGGTGGAGAGGGAGCGGATCGTGGCTGAGCCGGCCCCTGGTCAGCAAGTGATCACCCACTACCGAATGAATGCGCCTACACCAAAGGAAGGCCTGATGCCATGAGTCTCGAGCTCGTAAATGTGGCGCTAGCCATCGGTGGCCGGCTGCTGGTCAACCACGTTTCCCTACAGCTTGAGCCAGGTGAAGTAGTGGGCCTGCTTGGTCCCAACGGGGCGGGCAAAACCACCACCTTTGGCTTGGTGACTGGCTTATTGCGCCCTGACTCCGGCCAGGTATTGATGGATGGCAAGGCAATCGAAAAACTGCCCATGCCCCAACGAGCCCGCCTAGGTATTGGCTACCTGCCCCAGGAGCCCAGCGTCTTTCGCCAGCTAAGTGTGCGTGACAATCTGAGCCTTGCCCTGCAGGAAAGTTCCACCCCGATGGAGCTGAGGCGCAAGCGTCTCAATGGCTTAATCGAGGATTTTCACCTCAGCGAATTTCAAAACCGCAAGGGATATCAGTTGTCCGGAGGCGAGAGGCGGCGCTGCGAAGTTGCCCGGGCATTGGCCGTGGGTATTGAGGGTCCCCGCTACCTGCTGCTGGATGAGCCTTTTGCGGGAGTCGACCCAATCGCGGTGTCGGATCTGCAGCAGTTGATCCACCAGCTCAAGGGGCGGGGCATGGGTCTGCTGATTACAGACCACAACGTGCGCGAGACCCTGGCAATCACCGATCGGGCCTACATCCTTTCTGAGGGATCGATTTTGGCTGCCGGCAGCTCTCAGCAGGTGGGTTCCGATCCCCTGGTCCGCCGCCATTACCTCGGAGAATCCTTCCAGCTATGAGTTGGTCACACCGCGCACGCCAGCAGCTGCTGACCCCTTGGCGCCAGCTACCCCTGCTGGATCGCTGGCTCCTAGCCGAACTGATCGGCCCCCTGATTTTCGGTGTAGCCGCATTCACCGCCGTATCCCTTTCAGTGGGTGCCGTATTTGAACTTGTGCGCCGGGTTGCGGAATCGGGGTTGCCCCTAGATGTGGCCGTGCGGGTGCTGGTGCTGGAGATGCCCTCCTTTTTGGTGCTCTCCTTCCCCATGGCCACGCTGATGGCCACCTTGCTCACCTATTCAAAGCTTTCAGGCAACAGTGAGCTCACCGCCCTGCGAAGTGTGGGGGTTGCCACTTGGCGAATGGTGGTGCCCGCCGTTGCCATCGCGCTGGTGATGACCATGCTCACCTTCACCTTCAACGAGGCAATCGTGCCGCGCACCTTGTTCGAGGCTAAAAACACCCTCAACCGAGCGATTGGCCGTGCCGTGGCTGGCGAACAGAAAGACAACGTCATGTTCTCTAAATACGGCGAGATACAGGCTGAAGACGGCAGCACGGAGCGGGGCCTTACCCACTTTTTCTACGCCCAACGCTTCAATAAAGGGGTGATGGAGAGGGTCACCCTGCTTGACCTTTCACGCCGAGGTCAACGGGTGCTGCTCAGTGCCGATCGGGCCCGCTGGAGCGAGGCCGAGGCCCAGTGGGAATTCCTTGATGGCCATGTCTTTGGAGTCACGGAGGGATCGGACAGCTCCACCACTTCAGCTGATTTCGACCGCTATCTATATCCCCTTGGTAGTCAGCCACTCCAGGTTGCCAAGCTGCCAAAGGATTCCAATTCAATGACAATCGGCCAAGCGCGAACCGCCGAGCGCCTGCTCAGAGAGGCCAGTGATCTGCAGGGTGCCCGCAAGCTTCGAGTTCGCATCCAGGAGAAGTTTGCCTTCCCCGCGGTCTGCTTGGTGTTTGGCTTAATCGGTAGCAGCCTTGGAGTGCGCCCCCATTCGCGCCGCAGCCGTAGCCAGGGTTTCGGGCTCAGCGTCCTGCTGATCTTTGGCTACTACCTGGTGGCGTTTGTTTTCAGTTCGCTCGGGGTCAAGGGAACGCTGAGTCCCTACTTCTCCGCCTGGCTGCCAGTGGTGATCGGTTTGGGTGGCGGCGTGTATCTGTTACGCCAGGCCAGCCGCTAACAGCACCTGCCATTCGCCAAACTGAGCAGATATCGAGTCGTTGCCCGTGCCCGCCCTGTTGAACGACCCAGTGCTTGGACTGGGTCTGACGGCGTTTGCCCTCCTGCTAGTCGCCCTGCCGCTGGCCTTCTGGTCCCTTAGCGGCGGCCGATCAAGCACGGCGGTCCGCTTGCTGGTTGCCGGCGCCAATCTCTGCCTCACGGCCCAATTGGTCTTGCGCTGGTGGGAATCGGGCCATTTCCCGATCAGCAACCTCTACGAATCCCTCTGCTTTCTCGCCTGGGGCTGCACCCTCACCCAGCTGCTGGTGGAGCGCACCTGGCCTTCGCCATTGGTGCCTGCAGCGGCTACCCCCATGGCCCTCGGCTGTGTGGCTTTCGCAAGCTTCGCTCTGCCGGATCGGCTCCAGGAAGCCTCGCCCCTGGTGCCGGCCCTGCGCTCTAGCTGGCTAGTGATGCACGTGAGCGTGATCATGATCAGCTATGCGGCCCTGCTGGTGGGGTCATTGCTTTCGTTAGCGGTGCTATTCACTGACCGCGGCAATTCAATGGAACTGCGCAGCAGCTCCATTGGTAGTGGCGGCTATCGCCAGGCCCAGCTGGCTACACCCCAGTTACAACTAAGCAGCGTGGCCATGCCTGCGGTTGAACAGCTTGATTCACTCAGCTACCGCACGATCACAGTGGGCTTCCTGCTGCTATCGGTTGGTCTGGTAAGTGGAGCGGTGTGGGCCAACGAGGCCTGGGGCAGCTGGTGGAGCTGGGATCCGAAGGAAACCTGGGCCCTGATCTGCTGGCTCGTCTACGCCGCATATCTGCACACTCGCTTGATCCGTGGCTGGCAGGGCCGCAAGCCCGCGCTCGTAGCCGCAGCGGGTTTGGTCGTGATCGTGGTTTGCTATATCGGTGTAAATCTTCTGGGCATTGGCTTGCACAGCTACGGGTGGTTCTTTGACAGCTAAAGCCTAAGCGCGCCTATCCAAAATATATTAAGTGTGAAACCTTATCTGCCCCCCCCCGCGAACACGGGCGAGGGGGTATTTTGAACTAGTCAGATGCTCATGCGCCGGGATGCTTGCTGTTGCGAATACCGGTGATTGCTGCGGCGTAATCAGGCTGGTTGAAGACACCAGAACCACTAACAATGGCATTGGCGCCCGCTTCAATCACCTTCCAGGCGTTTTCAGCCTTGATGCCGCCATCCACCTCAATCCAGGGATCGAGGCCACGCTCATCGCAAATGCGGCGCAGGTCGCGAATCTTTTGCACCTGGTTGTCGATGAAGCTCTGGCCACCGAAGCCCGGGTTGACACTCATGATCAGCACAAGATCGCAGAGCTCCAGGCAGTAGTCCAGCGTGTCTAGAGGTGTGCTGGGGTTGAGCACTGCACCAGCGAGCTTGCCAAGATCCTTGATCTGGGCAAGGTTGCGATGCAGGTGCGGGCAAGCCTCAACCTGCACAGAAATGATGTCAGCGCCAGCCTTGGCAAAATCAGCCACGTATCTCTCGGGCTCAACGATCATTAGGTGAACGTCGAGGGTCTTGGTGGTTACAGGCCTCAACGCCTGCACAATTAAGGGTCCAATGGTGATGTTCGGCACAAACCGGCCATCCATCACGTCAACGTGGATCCAGTCGGCACCAGCTTGATCGACAGCACGAACGTCTTCGCCGAGACGGGAGAAATCGGCGGACAGAATTGACGGGGAGATCACCAGGGATTTGGTGCTCATGCTGGATCAACCGATCGGGTGGCTTTGGATTGTAGGAAGTGGTCTGCAAACAAGCCTTGGGTGGTCCCCAGGTCCCATGGCCGCGAGCACTGATACAGTTGCGGCCGCTTCATCTTCGAAAGGCTTGGCAGCAACAGGCTTCTGACCTCGTGTCCCGCCAGGCCGACGCCATTACTGAAGCCCATTCCCCTGCCGGATCAACGTGGATCGCACCCTCATCCAGGAAATTCTCGAGGTCGTTGAGCAAGCTGCCATCGCCTCTGCCGAACTGACCGGCCTTGGCAAGAAGGATGAAGCTGACGCTGCAGCAGTCGAGGCCATGCGCACTCGCATGGGCCTAATCCAGATGCAGGGCCGCATCGTTATCGGTGAGGGCGAGCGCGATGAAGCTCCCATGCTCTACATCGGCGAAGAAGTTGGCAGTGGCACCGGCCCCGGTGTGGATTTCGCCGTTGATCCCTGCGAGGGAACCAACCTTTGCGCCAACAGCCAGCGAGGCTCCATGGCTGTCCTGGCCGCTTCTGATCGCGGTGGACTTTTCAACGCTCCCGACTTCTACATGAAGAAATTGGCTGCACCCCCTGCAGCCAAGGGCAAGGTGGACATCCGTAAGTCGGCTACCGAGAACATCAAGATTCTCAGCGAGTGCCTTGGTCTTGCAGCCAGCGAACTGACCATCGTCGTGATGGACCGTGCTCGTCACAAGGATCTGATCGCCGAGATCAGGGCCACTGGCGCCAGGATTCAACCCATCTCGGATGGCGACGTTCAGGCCGCCATCGCCTGCGGTTTTGCAGGCACTGGCACCCATTGCCTGATGGGCATCGGCGCAGCCCCCGAGGGCGTGATCTCCGCCGCAGCCATGCGGGCCCTTGGCGGTCACTTCCAGGGCCAGCTCGTGTACGACCCGGCCGTGGCTCAGACCTCTGAGTGGGCTGACTACACCAAGGAAGGCAACATTGCCCGTCTTAACGAGATGGGTATCACCGACGTAGACAAAATCTATGAGGCAGAGGAGCTTGCCTCCGGTGAAAACGTGGTCTTCGCTGGCAGTGGCATCACCGATGGCCTCCTGTTCCACGGTGTCAAGTTTGAGAAGGATTGCACCCGCACCAGCTCCCTGGTGATCAGCAACCTGGACAACACCGCTCGCTTTACCAATACCATTCACATGAAGGATGGGGCCCAGAGCATTGCGCTGAGCTGACGCCCGCCCCAGTCCGAGCACCCCAGCCAGCCTCCATGCACATTGCCGTCGTCGGCCTCAGTCATCGCACGGCTCCAGTGGAGATCCGGGAGCGCCTCAGCATCCCGGATCAAACCATGGAGGCTTCGCTGCAGCAGCTGCGAGCCGACGACCAGGTGCTGGAGGCATCCATCCTCAGCACTTGCAATCGGCTGGAGATTTACACCCTGCTCCGTCATCCGGAGCGGGGTATTTCCGCTGTCGGAGCTTTTTTAAGCCAGCTCTCCGGCCTGGCGGTCGAGGAGCTCACACCACATTTATTTACCTTTCATCACGAGGAGGCAATCAGCCACCTGCTGAGGGTTTCAGCAGGCCTCGATTCCCTAGTGCTTGGGGAGGGGCAAATCCTCTCTCAAGTAAAAAAAATGGTGAGGCTTGGCCAGGAGCACCACTCCGTTGGGCCAATCCTCAATCGGCTGCTTACCCAGGCGGTTAGTACCGGTAAACGGGTCCGTACGGAAACGAAACTTGGCACCGGCGCTGTCTCGATAAGTTCAGCAGCTGTGGAGCTGGCCCAGCTCAAAGTGGGTCAAGCACGAGGCCTCGATGAGCTGGTGCCCCTTGATCAGGAGCAGGTGGCGGTGGTGGGGGCAGGGCGCATGGCCCGCCTGCTGCTTCAACACCTTCAGGCCAAAGGCTGTAAGGGGCTTGTGCTGCTCAACCGCACGGTTAACAAGGCGGAACTACTGGCCGCTGACTTTCCAGCTCTGCCCGTTCAGTGCCGTCCCCTTGACGACCTGGACCATTGCCTCAGCACCTGCTCGCTGGTTTTCACTAGCACCGCTGCTGACACACCAATCATCACGGCTCAGCGCCTCAGCGGACTGAATCGCCGCTCCAGCTTGATGCTGGTTGACATCGGCGTGCCACGCAACATTTCGGCGGATACGGCTGGCCTGCCCGGCGTGCACTCCTACGACGTTGATGATTTGCAGGAGGTGGTAAATCGCAACCAGGAGGCTCGGCGCGAAATGGCAGCTGAGGCCGAAGGGCTGCTGCAAGAGGAGTCTCGTGTCTTCCTGGAATGGTGGGACGGGCTTGAAGCGGTGCCGGTTGTAAACCGGCTTCGGCGCCAGCTGGAAGACATCCGTGAGCAGGAGCTCCAGAAGGCCTTAAGCCGCATGGGTCCAGACCTGTCAGCCAGGGAGCGCAAGGTGGTTGAAGCCCTCAGCAAGGGCATCATCAACAAGATCCTGCACACCCCTGTTACCAACCTGCGGGCCCCCCAACCGCGCCAGCAGCGACACAGCGCCATGAGGGTCCTGGAGGATCTGTTTGATCTGCAGGAGCGTCCGCCAGAGCCTTGAACCAGCCTTGGGCACTGCAACAGTTCGTGCCGCAGGGGATCAAAAGGCTCGCCCAATAGCAGGACGCTCAAGTACGGTCAGCCCCGAGAACCGCTGGCAGCAGGATTTATGAAGCGTGTACTGGCAATAATTCTGGGAGGTGGTGCTGGTACCCGCCTTTACCCATTGACCAAAATGCGGGCCAAGCCAGCTGTGCCACTGGCAGGTAAATATCGGCTAATTGATATTCCAATCAGCAATTGCATTAATTCGGAAATCAATAAAATATATGTACTTACCCAGTTCAACAGTGCGTCGCTGAATCGTCACCTGACGATGAGCTACAACCTTTCGGCTGGATTCGGCCAAGGCTTTGTAGAGGTTTTGGCAGCCCAGCAGACCCCAGAAAGCCCAAGCTGGTTTGAGGGCACCGCCGATGCAGTCCGTAAGTACCAAGGACTTTTCCACGAATGGGACGTGGACCACTACCTGATTCTTTCCGGTGACCAGCTCTACCGGATGGACTACAGCCGTTTTGTTCAGCACCACATCGACACCGGCGCCCAGCTCACCGTTGGCGCCCTCCCCGTAGATCCTGCCCAGGCTCAGGACTTTGGCCTGATGCGCACCAGCAGTGATGGCCGTATACAAGAATTTCGGGAGAAGCCCAAGGGTGAAGCCTTGGAGACCATGCGGGTTGACACCCAGGCCCTTGGCCTGTCGCCGGAGGAGGCGGCCAAGCGCCCATACCTCGCCTCGATGGGCATCTATGTGTTCAGCCGCGACACCCTCTTTGACCTGCTGAGCAGCAACCCGTCCTCAACAGACTTTGGCAAGGAGATCATCCCCGCCTCACTGGCCCGCGGCGACCGGCTCCAAAGCTTCCTCTTTGACGACTACTGGGAGGACATCGGTACTATCGGCGCCTTCTATGAAGCCAACCTGGCGCTTACCGATCAACCCAACCCGGCCTTCTCCTTCTACGACGAGAAGTTCCCGATTTACACCAGGCCTCGCTACTTGCCGCCCAGCAAGTTGCAGGACGCCCAGGTAACCGCCTCGATCATCGGTGAGGGATCCTTGCTCAAGGCCTGCAGCATTCATCACTGCGTACTGGGCGTGCGCTCCCGAGTTGAAGACGAGGTAGTGCTCCAGGACACCCTGGTGATGGGAGCCGACTACTTCGAGTCCTCTGAGGAACGCCTTCTACTACGTGAACGTGGGGGCATCCCCATCGGCGTGGGCAGGGGCAGCACCGTTAAACGGGCCATCATCGACAAGAACGTGCGGATCGGAGACAACGTCACGATCGTCAACAAGGACCACGTGGAGGAAGCTGACCGGCCCGAGCTCAGTTTCTACATACGCAACGGCATTGTTGTGGTTGTCAAAAATGGGACCATCGCCGACGGCACGGTGATCTGAGCAGGGAAAGCTGCCAAGGTGTCAGGCCAAAAACCAGGAGTTGCTGACACCTTTGCCACCAAGTTGTGACGGATGCCTGGGCTGACCAGCACGCTTCGCCACACTGTCGCCAAAAGCTTCAAATTGAGTCATGGGCAAGGCGCATTTCGGCCTGATCGGTTTGGGAGTGATGGGGGAAAACCTCGTCCTAAATGCTGAGCGCAACGGCTACTCCTCCGTTGTGTTCAATCGCACCAAGGCAAAAACCGATGAGTTTCTGGCTGGTCGTGGCGTCGGCAAGGACATTGTTGGTGCCGCGACCCTTGAGGAGTTTGTGTCGACCCTGGAGCGTCCACGCCGCATCCTGATGATGGTCAAAGCGGGACAGCCTGTTGACGACACGATTGCGGCAATCTCCCCCTTCCTTGAAGAGGGTGACCTGCTGATTGACGGCGGCAATTCTCTCTACGCCGATACGGAACGCCGCGTTGCCGAGCTGGAGAGCAAGAGCTTCGGCTACATCGGCATGGGCGTCTCCGGTGGCGCCAAAGGCGCCCTCGAAGGGCCGAGCATGATGCCCGGTGGCACCAAGGCGGCCTACGACGCCATTGAACCGTTGGTGCGCAAGATGGCAGCCCAGGTAGACGATGGTCCCTGTGTCACCTACATCGGCCCCGGGGGCGCTGGCCACTTCGTCAAAACGGTTCACAACGGCATCGAGTACGCCATCGAGCAGATCCTTGCTGAGGCCTACGACCTGATGAAGCGGGTTGGCGGATTGAACGGCGACCAGATGGCCGACGTTCTAGCCAGCTGGAATCAAACCGAGGAGTTGGCCTCATTCCTGGTGGAGATCACCGAGGTATGCCTGCGCACCAAGGATCCCGAAACCGGTGCCGATCTGGTTGAGGCGATCGTTGATGCGGCTGGCCAAAAGGGCACTGGTCTTTGGACCGTGGTGAGTGCCCTGGAGATGGGTGTACCCGTGCCCACCATCTATGCCGCCCTAAATGCCCGAGTGCTGAGCTCCCTGCGCTCCGAGCGCCTCGAGGCGGGCGCCCTGCTTCCAGAGCCTGCCCCCCACAGCTTCGATCTTGGCAGCGCGGCAGATGCCATGGCTCCCCTGCGCGATGCCTGCATTGCCGCCTGCATCGTCAGCTACGGCCAGGGCATGGCCCTGCTGCAGGAAGCCTCAAAGCTGCACGATTACAACCTCAATTTTTCGGCCATCGGCCAGATCTGGAAAGGGGGCTGCATCATCCGGGCCCGCTTGCTGCAGCGAATTCAGGATGCCTATGGCGCCAATCCCAGCCTGGCAAACCTGATGCTCGACCCCTGGTTTGCCGAGCAGATCAACAGGCGTCTGCCGGGGCTGCGGCAGGTGGTTGCCGGCGCTGCCCTGGCGGGGATTCCCGTGCCCTGCTTAAGCAGCACCCTCGATTACATCGACAGCTACCGCAGCGCCCGCCTACCCCAAAACCTGGTCCAGGCGATGCGCGACTGCTTTGGCTCCCACACCTACGAGCGGGTCGACAAGCCTGGCAACTTCCACACCGAGTGGCTGGACTGATCCAATGACCCCAATCACTCCAGGCTCCACCACTCGCTATCGCCTGGTGGTGGCTGAGTCGGCAGCTGAGCTCGCCCGTCAGACGGCTCAAGCCCTGGCCTCTGAGATTGATCAGGTACTTGCCCAGCGCGACCGCGCCCAGATAGCACTCGCCGGCGGAGAAACACCAAAGGCGACCTATCGCTTACTCGGTCAGCAACACCTGCCCTGGGATCGGGTCGATGTGCTCCTTGGCGATGAGCGCTGGGTGCCAAGCGAAGACCCCTCCAGCAACGCCCGCATGCTTAGGGAAACCTTGATGGCGGATCTCCCCGGTGGCAAGGCCTGCTTGCACCCGGTTCCCACCCAGCTCGCCAGCCCGGAGCTAGGAGCGGCAGCGTACGCAGACCTGCTGCAACAACTGTGCGGCGACTTCCCACCGGTGCTGGACGTGGTGCTGCTGGGCCTCGGCGACGATGGTCACACCGCCTCGTTGTTTCCTGGCACCGTTGCACCGGGGGTGAGGGACCGCTCCGTAACCCTGGGGGAGGGCAAGGGTCTGCCCCGGGTCAGCCTTACAGCCCCAACCCTTTCAGCGGCGCGGCGGGTGATCTTTCTAGTGAGTGGGGCCGGCAAGGTGCAGGCCCTGCAACGGTTACTCGATCCCGAAGAATCGCCCATGCGCACCCCAGCCAAGTTGGTGCAGCCCACCACTGAGACTGAGGTGCTGATATTTGCTGACCAAGCAGCAGCTGCTGGAGTTGGCCAGTGATTCCCATCGCCAGCGGCGACGGCTTCATTGGCTGGCATCCCTTAAACGACACCGTGATGGGTGGGCGCAGCCAGGGCAACTGCCGGATCGCCTCAACAGGCCTTGAGTTTGAAGGCACGCTCGTTGAGGAAGGAGGGGGCTTCATCAGTTGCCGCTCGCCTCTGTTTTCTCCCCCTCTCGATCTTTCGAGTTGTGAGGGGCTCGAACTTGAGCTGCTTGGTGCTGGCAGACGCTTCAAGTTGGCGGTTGCCTGCGCTGACGGTCTGGCCGGTCTCACCAACTTGATCCCGGGGGGCCTGCGCTGGGTGATCGAATTCGCTACGGAGCCTGAGGGGCCCAGCCTCGTGAGGATTCCCTTCGCGGATCTAAGAGCCTCGGTGCGCGCTAAGCCGGTGGGGTTGCCCTTGAACTTTGACCCAAGTCGGATCAACAGACTGCAGCTTTTGCATTCACGCTTCGCCGATGATGGCGGCTTAAATGCTGGCTTCCGCGCCGGTCCGATCTACCTACAACTTCGCGCTGTACGTGGCTACCCCTGAGCTAGTTAATAGCAACCTGCAACAGCTGGTGGCAGCCGCCGCCGATCTCTGCCGCAAGCCATGGCGTCATGCCGTCCTGCCCCTGGATGATGCCCAGCGCTGCGACGATTGCAACCTGCGACTTGAGGTAAGACAGGCTGATGGGGAGCGCTATCCCGCCGCCGATCTCGAAATTGAGATCTATCGCAGCGGTAATGACCTCAACCTCACCCTGGCCTGGTGCCACGACCAGCAACGCCCCCTGCTTTGGCAGGGGAGCCATCCGGTGTGGATGGAGCCGGAGTCAGGGCTCCGCTGCGAGCGACCAGTTGATGGTGCCCCCCTGGAGGCTTTGGCACGAAGGCTCAGGGCGCTTTTGATGCCGCTTGACTGAGTCTTAGCTCAACCATCAGATCTCATCGGTCACAGCGCCCCTGCTGCTGCTGCCAACCAGGCGGGCATATTTGCCAAGCACCCCGGTGCGATAACGGGGCTCAGGCTTGACCCAGGCGGAGCGCCGCCGAGCGATTTCCGCATCTGGCACATTGAGCTGGATCAGCAGTTCGATGGCGTCCACCGTGATGCTGTCCCCTTCCTCCACCAAGCCGATTGTTCCGCCCACAGCAGCCTCGGGTGCAACGTGACCCACAACAAGACCAAAGGAGCCACCTGAAAAGCGACCATCGGTGATCAGGGCCACCGAATCGAGCATGCCCTGCCCCACGATTGCCGCCGTGGGACTAAGCATCTCCCGCATCCCAGGGCCACCCACCGGGCCCTCATTGCGCACAACGACCACATCACCGGGGCTGATCTGCTTATCAAGGATTGCGGCCAGGCAGGATTCCTCGCTTTCAAAAACCCTTGCTGGACCAGTAATTACAGGGTTTTTAACACCACTGATCTTGGCCACCGCACCTTCTTCAGCCAAGTTTCCCTTGAGTATCGCCAAGTGCCCTTTGGGATAAAGGGGGTTGCTAAGAGGACGGATCACGTCCTGACCAGAGGGGGGCTCGGAAGGAACAGACGCCAACAACTCAGCCAGAGTTTTGCCCTCAATGGTGCGGCAATCACCATGCAGTAAGCCCGCATCGAGCAGCAGCTTCATCACCTGTGGTATGCCACCGGCCTGATGGAGGTCAACGGTCACATAGCGGCCACTGGGCTTTAGATCGCAGATCACTGGCACCCGCTGGCGGATCGTCTCAAAATCGTCGATGGTTAGGGTTACTCCAGCGGTGCGGGCGACCGCCAGCAGGTGCAACACGGAATTGGTAGAGCCACCTACCGCCATGATCACGCTGATCGCATTTTCGAAGGCCTCGCGGGTGAGTAGGTCGCTAGGCAAGATATTTGCCTCAAGAGCATCAACCAAAACCTCAGCGCTGCGAGCAGCACTCTCTGCTTTCTCAGGGTCCTCAGCTGCCATGGTGGAGCTGTATGGCAGGCTTAACCCCAACACCTCAAAGGCGGCACTCATGGTGTTGGCGGTGAACATGCCACCGCAACTACCGGCACCTGGACAGGCATTTTTTTCAATAGCAGTGAGCTCCTGCTCATCAATACGACCACCGCTGTATTGACCGACTGCCTCAAAAGCACTTACTACCGTGAGATCACAGGCACCAAGCTTGCCAGGTTTAATCGTGCCACCGTAAACAAAGATCGAGGGAATATTCATGCGGGCCATCGCCAACATGGCTCCTGGCATATTTTTGTCACAACCACCAATTGCCAGCAAGCCATCCATACTTTGGGCGTTGCAGGCAGTTTCAATCGAATCGGCAATCACCTCGCGGCTCACCAGGGAATACTTCATACCCTCCGTGCCCATTGATATGCCATCGCTCACCGTGATGGTGCCAAACATCTGGGGCATGGCACCGGCTGTTTGAAGGGCCGTCTCAGCGCGCTGGGCCAGCTCGTTTAAGCCCAGGTTGCAGGGTGTAATTGTGCTGTAGCCATTGGCAATGCCAATAATCGGCTTGTTGAAATCGCCATCGCCAAAGCCAACCGCCCGCAACATGGCACGGTTAGGAGAGCGCTGGATGCCTTGCGTGATCGCTGCGGAGCGGAGCATGGTGACGGGTTGGGCTTGAAGAAACCTACCCACCGGGCCGAATGGCGCCGAAGCCCTAACCCTGGATGGTCATGGTCTCCAGTTGACGGCGCACGTCGTCGATCGCCTGGTTGAGCTCATGGACCCGATCGTGAAGGTCCCGATCCGTCCTGACAGCCTCCGGCGAGGCTGCGATTCCAGCGGCCCGGGCAGGCCGGCCTTGGTGCCGGCGTCGCTCTGCTTCAGCAAGCAACCACCAGGCAAGGCCAGCAGCACCAATAACAGCCCCAGCCAAGACGCTGAGGCTGGAACTGCCACCGGCTGGGGTGACGCCGTTGTGATTGCCCATAATTCAATCCCTTCTGTAGCGAGCCTAGGTATCGGTGGGCAATTCATCCAGCACCGTGCCACCGAACAACCGCTGCCTCACATCGCCGATACCAGGCACGATCGCCCCGGCTTCGTTCAAATCCGGATCGATGCCAGCGGCGTAGATGGTGAGGCTGCCGTGCCGCTCCCCCACAGCCTTGAGTCCTAGACCAGAGGCCAGGGATGTAATCACTCGTAAGCGATCGCCGGTCACGCCTAGGGCTGAAAGGTCATCGAGGAGTTGGAGCAGGGATTCGCCGTCTCCCAGTTCCGCTACAAACAGTAAAACTCCGCAGCGGGAGGGGATTGGCCCGGCTGGAGGGGTTATCACACCCAGGCTTTCTTGTAGATGGAGCACCTGGGCCGAGGGAAGCACTGTTTGGCCGCCCTGCCAAAGGCCAAGCCCAGCGGTCAGCAGGGGCAGGGCCAGCAGGGGAACCGCTGGATCCACCACGTCTGCCTCCGCCGCACAAAGGGGTGTTTCCAGCTGGATGCGCCTGTGGGGCAGCCAATCGCGCACAGCCTCATAGGTGAGCCAGCGACCTAGCTCGGCAGTAGCGGAGGCGTAAAGCGAACTAGGCGTGTGTCGATCGCGCAGTACGCCAAGCCAGTGGCCAATCAGGGGGTGGGGGGGAACCACCACCCGCAAAGCCATCACCATGGTTGCCATAACTTGATGATCAACCGTAAGTGCGCGCCCATGAGCTCGAGATCTGAAAGCCGAGCGAGTTGGTCTGGTGGCTGGCTGCTGGCCGCACTGGCCCTGGTGCTGACCTGGTGCCTTGGGGTCTTTCCTGCCGCAGCGATCACCGCGCCTGAGCTGCGCAGCCAGCGTTCGCTACAAGACCTCCAACCAGACATGCACGGCCGCAACCTTCAACAGCAGGAGTTTTTGAAGGCGACTCTGGCTGGCTTCGATCTGAGCGGCACCGATCTGCGCGGAGCTGTTTTCAACAGCAGCGACCTACGGGGAGCCAACCTGAAGGACGCCAACCTGGAAGACGCGGTGGCCTTCGCAAGTCACTTTGAAGACACTGACCTCAGTGGTGCTGTGCTGCGAAACGCCATGTTGATGCAAAGCCACTTCAAAGGGGCAACCATTGAAGGAGCCGACTTCAGTGATGCAGTGTTGGATCTGCCTGAGCAGAAAGCACTCTGTAAACGAGCTGCCGGTGTCAATCCGAGCACCGGAGTAGCCACCAAGGACAGCCTGGCGTGCCGATAGGGCCCCTTGCCTTTAGCATCTAATTTCCGGTTCCAGTGGGGATCAGCCACTGGAGGAAAGGGGGAAAGGTCGGTGAAAATCCGGCACTGTCCCGCAGCTGTGAAGGCTATGGCCCGCAAATCTGCTCCAACTTTGGGGCCTGCTTGCGATCCATTACCAAGTCAGAACGCCCGCCGGTTTTGTTCCTCCTACGGCGCGGACCGGCCCATGAATTTGATCAAAACAGCACCCAACGGCCAAGCCCTGGGCCGCTGGCTCCTAGTTGCTGGCCTGGCATCAATCGGCATTGGCGCCCTTAGCCCAGTCCAGGCCCATCATTTTGCCGATATCGGCCAGCTAAAGCCCAGCATGTTCAATGGCGTTCTGAGTGGCCTCGCCCACCCAGTGCTGGGCCCGGATCATCTGCTTTTCCTACTGGCACTTTCCTTGGTAGGGCTGCAAAAACGGCTTAGCTGGAGCCTGGGACTTCTCGCTGTTGGCTTGCTTGGTAGTGGCGCTGGACTGCTGTGGCCAGGGATGCCAGGCGCTGAATCCCTGGTGGCCTGCACCCTCATTGTTGAGGCACTGGTGTTGCTACGGCGCTTGCCGTCCTTGCTGCTGCTTCCCGCCATGGCCTTGCACGGCTATGTACTAAGCGGCCCCGTTTTTGGCTGGAGCGCCATGCCCGTAGTTGCCTACGGCACGGGCCTGTTTCTTTCACAGGCAGGCCTGCTTGCGATGGCACTTATTGCCTTGCGGCCCTTGGGAGCTCGCCTTTCTTCAACCCAGCTGCGCTGGCTTAGTTTCGCCCTAATGGCTCTTGGCGGCACCTGGGCCCTGGCGGGTTTGGCGGCCTGAGATGACGACACAAAGTAGAAGGCTGCCTGTCACCGTGGTGACAGGTTTTCTCGGTGCGGGCAAAACAACCCTGCTGCGCCATTTGCTGCTCCACAGCGGTCAGCGCCTGGCTGTGCTGGTAAATGAATTTGGCGAGGTGGGTATCGACGGAGACCTGCTACGCAGCTGTGGTTTTTGCCCCGAAGATGAGCTAGACACCCGCCTGGTGGAGCTGGCAAATGGCTGCCTCTGCTGCACGGTCCAAGACGACTTTTTGCCAACTATGGAGAAGCTGCTTGAGCGAGCAGACAGCCTGGATGGCATCGTGGTGGAAACCAGTGGCCTGGCCCTGCCCGAACCACTGATTGCAGCCCTGAATTGGCCGCAAATCCGCACCCGCATTCGCCTCAATGGCGTGGTGGCAGTTGTTGATGGCGAAGCCCTTGCAGCAGGCAGTGTGGTGGCAAATCCAGCCGCTCTCGAGGCCCAGCGGCTCGCTGATCCAAGCCTGGATCACGCTTCGGCTATCGATGAACTGTTTGCCGAGCAGCTTGAGGCTGCCGATCTGGTTTTGATTAGCCGGGCCGACTGCCTATCTGCGGGCGAGGTTGATCTGGTGCATAAGGCCCTTGCCCCCCAGCTGCAGCCAGGAGCTGTGCTGTTGTCGATGGGTAGGGGGATGGTCTCCCCAGAGCTGGTGCTGGGCCTTGAGCGCCGGCAGCCAACCACCACAGGCCATGAGCATCACGACCACGACCATGATCACCACGATCACGAGCATCACGATCACAGTCATGTTGCCATCGAGTCGCTTGCCCTCGAGCTGGCTGGCGATTTCTGCCGGGTTGCCCTTGAGCAACAACTGCTGCAACTGGTGAGTGATAGCGCCCTGATTCGGCTCAAGGGGCGTCTTTGGCTTTCAGGTAAAAACCGACCGCTTCAGATCCAGGCTGTTGGGCCGCGGCTGGAGTGCTGGTTTGAACCAGGGGCTGGGCAGGCTTCGGTCACCCAGCAGGCCCCAGGCCTAGAGCTGGTTTTGCTTGGCTTCCAACTGGATCGCCCTGCCATCGAAGCCTGCCTAGACCAGGCCCTGACCGGTGAGCTGGCAGCTGCTAACTAGCTGATCAATCCAAGGGGATATCCCCTTTGGGCATAGCCCGTTCCAGCAGAGCGCAGGCCCCGCAATCCAGTTGGTTTCAACCGGCAACCACCCTGTTGAATCAAGCATCTGCACCGTGCCACTGCCGTCGTTGCGGAAGTCGATTCGACGCGGGCCGAGCTCGATCGTCCACCGAATAGGCAGCTCTGCTGCCGGTGCTTGAACGAGCATGGTGCATGGCTGCCAAGGCCCATCAGCCAGACGGCACTGCAAAGGCTGGGCAAGCGCAGCTGGTACACAAAGGGCTATCAAGCCAGCCAGCAGTGCCCTGCAGGCTGGCCAGACGCCAATAGGAACTGAGTTGAAGCGCCAAACCACGGCCGAAATGCCAGCGGGCTGCTTTCAAGCTGACCAAAAGTGACGTCAGCGGGCCACCGGGCTGCCAAGATTTAACAAACCTTCTGCTCCTCTGGTGCCACTCTTCCGCGCGCGCGTTCAGGTTTCACTTCGGCCCTCGGTGCTTGATCCGGCTGGCGAGGCCACCAGGGCTGCAGCGGCCCGACTCGGCGTCGACGGCGTCCGCAGCCTGCGCATCGGCAAGGCAATAGAGCTGGAACTGGAGGCTCCGGACAAAACCACCGCCCAAGGCCAGCTGGAACTACTCAGTGACCGCTTGTTTGCCAATCCAGTAATCGAAAATTGGCAGCTAGAGCTGCTTGAAAAGGCCGGGGAGCAACAGCAATGACCATTGGCATCGTGGTTTTCCCAGGCTCAAATTGTGACCGAGATGTGCGCTGGGCCCTAGAGGGTTGCGTCGGTCTACCGACCCGCTTCCTTTGGCATGAGGAGCGCGATCTCAGCGGCCTAGACGCAGTGGTGATCCCTGGCGGCTTCAGTTATGGAGACTATTTGCGCTGCGGTGCAATTGCCAGGTTTGCCCCCGTATTGGAATCGGTGAGGCTTTTCGCAGAAGCAGGCGGTGCGGTATTGGGTATCTGCAATGGCTTTCAGGTACTCACTGAGATGGGGTTATTGCCAGGTGCTCTCACCCGCAATGCTCGGCTGCATTTTCTCTGTGAACCAACCCCGCTGAGCGTTAAACCTGGCAACTGTCGCTGGCTGAAAAGCTATAACGAGGCAGAAGCGATCGTGCTTCCGATCGCCCATGGGGAGGGGCGATACCAGTGCGAGAGCGAGCAATTGGCTGAGCTCGA
Source organism: Cyanobium sp. BA5m-21 (assembly GCF_024346235.1). NCBI lineage: Bacteria > Bacillati > Cyanobacteriota > Cyanophyceae > Synechococcales > Prochlorococcaceae > Cyanobium > Cyanobium sp. BA5m-21. The sequence goes on along the minus strand of NZ_JAGQCO010000001.1, from coordinate 69,570 downwards.
AGCAAATGGTCAGGTGGTGTTGCGCTACGCATGCAATCCCAACGGCTCGGTTGGTGATGTGGCGGGCCTGACCAACGCAGGAGGCAATGTGCTGGGTCTGATGCCCCATCCGGAGCGCGCCTGCGACCCGCTCACGGGGGGGCTCGACGGCTTGAGACTGCTTGCCAGCCTGAGCAATTGAAGCCTGGCGAACTCGACTCTCAGCAAGATGTCGCAAAAAAGGGGGCCAAGGGCCCCCCGGTTTGATCGCAGAGGATCAAACAATTGCAGCCCTGCTAGCAATCAGTTAACGGCGGCGAAGAACTCCTTGCTCTTAACTGGGTCAGGATTCATGGTCTTATCCCCTGGATTCCAGTTTGCTGGGCAGACTTCGTCTGGGTTGTTGCGGATGTGCTGGAAGGCCTGCAGCAAACGCAGGGTCTCGTCCACACTACGACCGACGGGCAGATTGTTGATTGTGCTCTGCATGATCACGCCATCAGGATCAATGATGAACAGACCACGTAGGGCCACACCTGCGTCCTCATCGAGTACTTCGTAGGAGCGGGCGATGTCCTTTTTGAGGTCAGCAATGAGGGGATAGTCAATATCGCCAATACCTCCGTTTTTGCGATCCGTCTGAACCCAGGCGAGGTGGCTGAACTGGCTGTCAACGGAAACACCCAGCACTTCGCAGTTGCGGCTGGAGAAGTCGTTATAGCGTTCGGAGAAAGCGATGATCTCCGTAGGGCAGACGAAGGTGAAATCGAGGGGGTAGAAGAACAGCACCACGTACTTGCCGCGGTACTGGGAGAGACTGATCTCCTTGAATTCCTGATCCACCACTGCGGTGGCTGTGAAATCTGGAGCCTGCAGGCCAACTAGCCGGGACATGCTGGTTAAGTAAGTGAGGGCTGGGCGCACTGGGGACTACAGTCCAAAGTCGGATCGACTACCAGTTGCTATTCACAATTTATCACATGATCCAGGCTGCCGGGGCCATAGGCTGATTCAAGTGATGTCTATGGGAGTGATGGCGATGGCTTGGGAGCCGAGTGTGCTGCGGAAATACAACACGACTGGGCATTTCCGTCTGCTTAGCCAGCTGCGCTCTGAACTGAAGGGCAATCCATTGGTCCGGCCCAAGGACGGCCAGAGCATTGGAGAGGTCAACCGCAGCAAGTCTTTGATTCGGGCAATTGAGGGGCGCTCCCAGGGCTATGGCCGTGCACGACGGGGTGGTGTTGCCACAACTGCTGGCACCTCCTCCGCCTCGCCTGAAGTTCAACAGCTAAAGCCTGATCCAGATCCCTTTGAGCTGATGGGCGGCATTGCAAGCGATCAGGACGATGTGGCCTCATTTCGAGCAAGGCTCAACACAGTCGAGTTGCGCTAGTTAGGAGACAGATAAATAATAAAAAAGGGCCAGAATCAAGGCCCAGTCAGAGAAAATGGCTCGGGGGAGACTTGAACTCCCGACCTTGGGGTTATGAATCCCACGCTCTAACCAGCTGAGCTACCGAGCCGTTGATTGAGTTTATCAGGCCCTAGGTGGCAGGAAATAAAGAGGGTTGGCAGCCCCGGCGCTCGGGGGATGGACCTCGAAGTGCAGGTGGGGGCCGGTGCTTCGGCCCGTGCTGCCCATATGGGAAATCAAAGATCCCTGTTCAACATCCTGCCCTACTCGGACCATTAGGCGGCTGTTGTGGCCGTAAAGGGAACGGCTGCCATCGGCATGGGCCAGGGTTACCAAGTAGCCGTAGCCGCCGTCGTGCCAGCCAGAGAAGACCACCCGACCAGCCTTGGCCGCCACGATCGGTGTCCCCACGTTGTTGGCCACGTCGATGCCCTTGTGCATGCGACCCCAGCGCCAGCCGTATCCGGAAGTAAAAACTCCCTTGGTCGGCCAAATCCAGCCCTGGGCTGAGCTTGGACCAGCAAAGGGCTGGTTGAGCTCATCAAAACCAGGCAGTTCGGGCCAGCTGATGCCGCCGCTAGTGGTTGGCTTGAGCCCCAGCACCATGCGGGTGCGGCCGGATGAAGCCTGCGCAAGCCGTACCTGGGAACCGACGACAAGGCGTGCGGTTTCGAGACCAGGATTGAGACGCAGCAGTTCCTGCAGGGTCAATCCATAGCGCTGAGCAATCTTTACGACCGTGTCGCCAAAGCGCACAACAGCACGCTCCTCCACAGGCGGTAGGGACTGGAGAGGAGGTGTGCGACGCAACTCGCTGGTATCGATCGCTGCCAGCTGCTTTATTTGCTTCGATTGCTGGCTGGGAACAACAAGCCAGTCACCTTGACGGAAATGGTGGTCTTCGTTGACGTCGTTGAGCTTGGCCAATCGCTCTTCAGCGAGCTTGAGGCTGCTGGATAGCTCTTCAACGCTGATGGGCTGGCGCACCTTGACCCAGATCTTGTCGATGCTGGGGGCAGGTAGGGCAGCGATCAAAGAATCAACAGAAGCCTTCTCGATATCGGCGGGGTCAAGAGCTGCGACCACTGCCGGCAGGGCAATGGCGCAGGGGATCAGGAATCGCAGAGTCGTTTGCAAAGGCTTCATGCAGTTCATTCAGTCGGACAAAGCTTGTGGAGAAGCCGATATCCCCAAGCCGGCCAGACAGTAGCGGACGGAACTCACCGCCACAAGTGCTGGTTGCGACCAAAGGCGCTGATGGGGTGACCAGAACCCTGTCACCTCAGGGGATCACGCCAATGTCAGCGAATTCTGTTGTCGAAGCGCCTCAAACAACACCACCCCAACCGACACGGAGAGGTTGAGGCTACGCACTCCGGCCTGCTGGGGCCGCTTGGCACCTGACATTGGGATCGTGAGAGCCGCATCGGCCGAGGCCAGCACATCCGTTGGTAGGCCGTCGGTTTCGCGGCCAAACAGCAGCCAGTCATCGGGTTCAAATTGCCAACTGGTGTAGGGCTGGCTTGCATGGCTACTAAGGGCGATCAGGCGACCGCCGCTGCGGACACGGTGATCAGCAAACGCTGACCAGTCGGCATGGCGCTGCAAGGACACCAGGGGCCAATAGTCGAGGCCAGCCCGCTTGAGCTGGCGATCATCGATTTGGAAGCCCAGGGGCTCCACTAGGTGCAACTCCGTGCCGGTGGCCGCGCAGGTGCGGGCAATGCTGCCTGTGTTGGGTGGAATCTGGGGCTGAAATAAAACGATCTGGGGCACGATCAAACAGCAGGTACGGCAAAACCCAAGTTGCTCAGATTGAGCGCGCGGCCCGCAACAACAAGCCAGGTAGCAGCGCAGAGGGGGGCAAGCTGCTGCTCCAAGGAGCCAAGGCGATCTCGAAACAAACCGCCTATCGCAGTGGCAGGCACAACCCCCCACCCGGTTTGCTCACTCACGAGCAGCACGGGCACCTTGCAGCGGCTCAAGCTTTGTACAAGAGCTGTACAGCGCTGTTGCCAAGCAGAACTATCGAGCTCGAGGCCAGCAGCGACCCAGGTGCCGAGGGAATCGACAAGAGCAAAGCCAGGGGGGCTGAGGCAGTCGAGGGCGCCGGCTAAGGCGCTATCAACCTCCAAGACGCTCCAGTGCTGTGGACGTCTAGCGGCGTGGGCCTCAACCCTCGCCAACCAGGCAGCATCTTCGGCGCTTGGCTGAGGCCCGGTTGCCAAGTAGGTAACCGGCAGGCCCGACTGCATGGCGAGGTGCTCGGCCCAGCGGCTCTTGCCACTACGGGCAGGACCGAGCACAAGAGTGCATGGCTGGTAGGAATCAACCACCACCATTCATGTTGTGGAGCGTGGCCACAGAAGAAGGTGAAACACGGTTGAGATAGCGGAAAATCCAGTATTTGAACACGGTCGCTAAAACCACCGGGAAGGTAGCAATAAATAGCATTATGAAATTCTCCTGGGCAGGCAGGCCGAGGTGGTTAGCAACGCCATCCAGCAGCACTGTCCAGCCCTCCGGGCTGTGAAAGCCCACAAAAATATCGGTAAATAAGATGATTCCGAAGGCCTTGGCGCTGTCGCTCAATCCATACACAAGCTCATCTAGGAAACCGCGCAACACCTGAAGATCACGACGACCAAAGAAGCAAACGCAAACAAAACCGACCAGGCCACCGAGATCGGCAAGCACGTTCTTAATGGCGTGGGTGCTTTCCAGATCAGCTTCATCCTTGAGCGACTGAGCCTTGCTCGCCAGCTGCGTCTGCAGCTCATCACGGCTTGGCAGGGGATTGCCGTTCAAGAGGGCGTCAAATTCAATTTCCGCCTGGAAAAGCCGTAATTTCTCTACGGCCTTCTCCTCAAGCTTTGGTTTCGGATAGGTAAGAAAAGCGTTGTCTGGAGCGAAGCGATCAACCAAAGGTGAAAACACATAGGTGCGGCTGATCTGCTGCACCAGCACCGGCACCAAAATCAGCAGTAGCAGGATGCGCAGTGACACCAAAGTGGAGTCTCTGCGCCGCCGAAAACCAGCCACCACATTCGCTTCCGCCTCGGGGTCGAGCTGGCGACGCACCTGATCAACAACACCAATCAAGCTGCGGGGCAGCACCTCCGGGGAGCGACTGATAGCAGGCAGCGGATCCCTACTGGCCGCGTAGCGGGCAACTACAGACTCAATTAGTTGAAACTGGCGAATTTCCTGACCGGCCAGCTCGCCTCGGTGGGTCTGCAAGGTTTGTACAGACTGGCGGCAGACCTCTAGCGCAGCTCGAAAACGACGCAGTAACTGCGCCTGTGCCGACCTGGGAATACGCAGGTCCAATTCAGGACGTACGGGCCGGTCGTTGTAGTGCTCTAGCTCAATGCTCTGGATGAGCAGGGCGGATTCATAACCGCGCTCAAGATCGTTGCTGAGGTCTAGGGCTTGGGCGCGCCCAAATGCCCCCATCCAGTTGGTTAGTGCCATCGGATCAGCGCGAGAAGACCCACCAAGTGAGCATGGGCACAATTGTGCCAACCGTTAAAAGCACCACAATCCAAGTAAAGGCATTACTTGACTTCGTTTCCTCCTTCGTGGGGATGTTGGTGGGCTGGCTGACAACCTCAGCGGTGATTGGTTCACCGGGATCCTCACCTCCCTGCAGCACGGTGAGCAGGCGAGTCATGGCATCGAGGCTGCCCTGGCGATAGCGACCGCCATCGCGGATCGGCTGGGCCATCGTGGTTCGGGCCGTGCTGCGTAGCAGGCTGGCATCAAGCTGGGTAACCAGGCCTGGAGAGGAAACAACCGCCGCACTGTTCGTCTGGCTGTCGATTAAAAAGAGCACCTGGTTGGGCTCGCCCCCAGACTCAGACCAACGCTCCAGCACTGAATTTCCGAGCTGGGAAAGGCTAAGCCCATAGTCAAGGCGGTTAACGGTGATCAAGTGGGCATCCACCCGCTCTGCTGAAAAACTTTCGAGGGTTTTACTGAGCTCGCCGATGGCTGCTCGGCTCAGCACATCTGCGGTGTCAAGAATGCGTTCCTGGGGAGCGGAGGCCGGTAGACCACTTGCGGCAATTGCCAGGGCCGGGGCAGGCATCCAAAAGGCTGCAAAGCCCATAAACAGGGCTGCCACAACTCCCAACAAGGGAATCCGACGGGTCACACGCAGGGAAGGTGGCAACGGTTCAGGGCCAACATGGTTCTAGTTTGCCGCCTGCGGGCCCAGCTGTCGCCTCCTGCTTGACCCCTATGGCCCCCTCCACACCCGCAAGGGTCTGTTTTCTCTCTGGGGTGGCCTCCCTGGCCCTGGTTGTACTGAATCAAACAACCGCGACCAACATCGATCCCGCCCTCGAGCGAGCCGCCGTATTGGCCAGCTTCCTGGCGGTGGCTCTGATGTTGGTAGGTGTGCTCTGGACCCGGGCCTTGCCCGAAGCGGCTGCCCGAGTTGCCCTCGAAGGCGTGCAGGGAGTGGAGCTCGCAGATGGGCTACCTGAAGCGTTATTAGAAGAATTGGGGTGGGGTAGCCAGATGTTGCTCACCGCCACCCCGGCGGCAGCGGTGGTGGTGCTGTGGCAAAACAAGTGTTTACTGCGCCGCGGCCTACTAGCGCAGGTGCCCTTTGAACCAGGAGCTATCTGCCAGCGAGCCCAAGAGAAAGGGGCCGCCATCTCACTTGTAGACCTGAACCTCTATCCAGGCCGTGCTGAATTTGAGAGCCTGCTGCCAGGGGTGCCAGCCGTAGTGGTTCAGCCGATTGACTCAAGGGGCTTGGTAGTGCTTGCAGGCTGGTCGCCGCGCTGCTTTAGCCGCAGCGATTTGATCTGGCTCGAGGGTTGGGCCCAGCGACTTAAAGAGCGAATGGAGCCGGCTTGCGGGAATCAGGACCTGATCGAGCCCGGGGAGGCAAGGTCACCCGAGATTCCACCCGCGCCCCCGGACTGCTAAACACGGCCATCCCCTGCTTAGTAAGCACGCCCTGAAGCCGCTGAGAGCGGGTGACCTGGGCAAGAGCCTTGCGGCGCAGCTCGACAGCACCAAGGGCTTCAATCTTATTAGTCTGCCAATTCCAGCTGCAGCTATTGGCGACGAGGGAATCGGCTGGTTGGTTTAGGCGGCAATTGAGGGGAACCATCAAGGTGTGACTAGGACCAATCGCTTCAAAGCCCGTGCCGCTAAGCCGGGACTGATCCAGCACAGCGGTGAATGGATGGGCACTGCTAATGCGTTCCCGCGCCAGGTCGAGGCGGGTATGGCTGGCATCAAGACGGCCCTTGCGGCCAGGATCCCGCACCTGCACCGGTGCCTGTAGGTCGATCAGCTGAAGCAGGGAATTACCGGTAAGGGATGGCGCCGAAAGTGTTTGAAGACCACTAGCTGCTATGCGCCGTTCTCCCCGAACTGGCCCTCGACCGATCAGTTGGCCAGTGGTTGGGAACCAATCTGCAGAACTCAGCGCCAGCTTCAAGCCGACCGCCCCTGAACGTTCCAACAGGGGCTCCCCCCTCAACTCCAACTTGTCCTGCTTGATCCAGAAGCGGGCCCGGCGAGCGGACACGAGCAACTCCCCCTGGGAGGCGCGGGGACTGCGGTCCAATTCCATGCGCTCCTGCTTGGGATACCAACGCACACGAGTAGAGGTCACAACAAGTGGCTTGGGCCCAAGGCGCTGCAGCCGGATTGGGCCCTCCAACTGCACCACTTCGCCATCGTTAATGACGGTGCCACTGCTGGCCGTTATTCGATACAGGGGTTTTCCCTTGGCATAGATGGTGCCGCGCAGGTCGCGGGCTTGGGCAACACGACGACTGAGGTCGTAGCGGACCTCCGGGCTGGTCAATTCCCACAGGGGCCGTCCGCTGGAATCCTTCTGGCGCAGGTTGAGGGAGCGGAAGACAAAAGGCTGGGCCGGCTCCTCCTTAGACACCTGGGTGCCGCATCCAACCAGCAGCACGGGCAGGCTTACTAGGGCACCCAGGCTCAGGGCCAGCAGGGGGCACCACTGCAGCCGGGCAGTCGTGGTCACAGAGGTGACTCGAGCTCAAGTCGCAACATCACCGGCTGCGGCTCAATCAGGGCGAGTCCGGGCTCCAGCAGACCCCATCGCTGGGCGAGCAGCCAAGGAGAAGCTTGGCTGCCAGGGGCGCAGGCAGGAGCCAGCTGACCGCTAGCAAATGGTTCCTGACCAAGCTGGAGCAGCATCCGATCAGAAAGCTCAGGCAGGAGCGGGGCCAGCAGCACTGCCACCCAGCGGGTGGCCTCAAGCACAGCATAAAGATTCGCTGCCACCAAACCCTCCTGACCCTCCAACTTCATTTGCTTCCAAGGGGCCTGGTCGTTGAGGTAGCCATTTGCAGCGATTGCTAGTTGCAGCGCCGCTTCAGCGGCACGACGGAAGTCCAGGTCGTTTAGGGCCGTATTGACAATGTTGCCGGCCGCGAGGGAAGCAACAGCCAGGGGGTGATCGGCCTGGGCAGCGGCTCCGGCTGGAGGCACGGCATCTGCAAACCAGCGCCGTGCCATCGAAGATGTGCGATTCAGCAGGTTGCCGATCGTATTTGCCAAATCGTTGTTGACCAGATCAGTGAAGCGCTGCTGCTGGAAATCACCGTCCTCGCCGAAGGGAATGTCGCGCAGCAAGTACCAGCGCACCGCATCGCGGCCACAACGCTCCAGCAGCACATCAGGATCGAGCACATTGCCAAGGGACTTGCCCATCTTCTGGCCTTCGCGGGTCAAGAAGCCGTGGCCAAATACGCGCTCTGGCAGGGGCAACCCTGCGGACAGCAACATCGCCGGCCAATAAACCGCATGGAAGCGCAGGATGTCCTTGCCAATCACATGTAGCTGGGCGGGCCAGCCACGCTCCAGCACCTGCTCCAGCACAACTGGCTCCTCCGGGTCGAGCAGGGCCGTGAGATAACCGAGCAGGGCGTCAAACCACACATAAAAGGTATGGCCTTCATGGCCGGGGACCGGAATGCCCCATGGCAGGTCGATCCGGGAGATTGAAAAATCGCGCAGTCCCTGGGCCACAAAGTTTTCCACCTCCTTCTGCCTGCTGGCGGGGGCAATGAAGCCCGGCTGGCGGATCAAGGCCTCGATCTGCGCCTGATAGCGGGAAAGGCGGAAAAACAAATTGACCTCATCGCGCCACTCCAGGGGCTTGCGATGGATGGGGCATTCGGGATCCTCACTGCCCGGTGCGTCATCTTTGAATTCCTCACAAGCAACGCAATACCAGCCCTGCTGACGCCCCTCCACTACGTCGCCGTTGGCCTCCACGCGGGCAAAAAATTGGGCCACCAATTGGCGGTGGCGTGGGTCGGTGGTGCGGATGAAGCGGTCGTTGCTGATTTGCCAACGGTTCCAAAGATCGCGATATCCCTCGCTGATTAGATCGCAATGGGCCTGCGGACTGAGTCCAGCCGCTTCGGCCGTGCGCTGGATCTTCTGGCCGTGTTCATCGCAGCCGGTGATGAACATCACCGACTCCCCCCTCAGCCGCTGGTGGCGTGCCACCGCATCGCAGGCAAGCGTTGTGTAGGCACTGCCGAGATGGGCGCGATCGTTGACGTAATAGAGGGGGGTGGTGAGCGTGTAAGTCATCCTTTTGATCCTACGGAGCGGCGACGGACATAAAGGCTGACCACGAGCACGCCTGCTCAGATCATCTCCTGCGAGTCTTGGGTCAGCCGTGTCCGCCAGCCATGACCCTGCCATCAGAAGCAGTGGATGTATTGGTGTGGGGGGGCGGCACCGGTGGCGTGGCCGCAGCAATCCAGGCGGCCCGCGGCGGTGCCAGCACGCTCTTGCTCACCCCTGGCAACTGGCTTGGGGGCATGGTGAGCGCCGCCGGCGTTTGCTGCCCCGATGGCAATGAGCTCACCCCTTGGCAGACAGGTCTCTGGGGAGCCTTTCTGCGCGCCCTTGAGCAGGCCGAGCCCGAGGGACTGGATCAAAACTGGGTGAGTTGCTTTGGTTACCGGCCCGCCACCGCAGAAGCGATCCTGCAGGGCTGGGTAAGCGAGCTGGCCAATCTCCAGTGGTGGCCAAGCTGCAGGCTGCTGGCGGTGCGACGTCAGGGGGCCCGCATCACAGCAGTACAGCTGGAGCACAAGGGTGAAACCCAATGGCTGGACTGCAAAGTTGTCATCGATGGCAGCGACCGCGGCGACCTGCTGCCCCTAGCGGAGGCTCCATTTCGACTCGGCTGGGAAGCCCAGGAGCAATGGGGCGAACCCAGTGCCCCCAGCCTGCAACGGTTGCAAACGGAAGTTTTTTTTAAGCAACAACCTGTGCAATCGCCCACCTGGGTGGTGATGGGCCAGCTCCAGAGCGAAGTGTTGACGCCAGCTGCAGCCCCACAGCCCTTGGCTGCGCCATTTGAACGAGCAAGCGAGGCCTTCGGTTTAGAGCGCACGATCAACTATGGGCGCCTGCCTGGGGGCCTGGTGATGCTCAACTGGCCGCTGCACGGCAATGACTGGCACCAGGGGCTGGAACGCGCCTTCAGCGCTGATCCGGCTGAGCAAGCTGGGTTAGCTGCCGAAATGCAGTCCTACAGCCTGCAGTTTGCAAGAGCCCTTGAGCAGGCAAGTGGGGGCTGGCTTCAACTGGGCCATGCCTTTCCTGCTGAAGCCGGCAGTCCTGCCCCCTGGCTAGCTGCCATGCCCTACTGGCGGGAGGGGCGAAGAATGCTGGGCCGCTCGCTGGTGCTGGAACAGCACCTGCTCCCCCTAGGCAGCGCTGAATCCCAGGGGCCACTGCCGCTCAATGCCAGCGGCGAACTGGAGTCGATAGCGGTGGGCAACTACGCCAACGACCACCACTACCCAGGGAATGACTGGCCACTGGCACCTAAAAGCATTCGCTGGGGAGGGCGCTGGAGCGGCACTCCCTTTTGCATTCCCTACGGCGCGCTGCTGAGCGCTGAGATCGACAACCTGCTGGCAGCTGACAAGGCCTTCAGCAGCAGCCACATGGCCAATGGGGCCACCCGTTTGCAGCCCCTAATTCTGAACATCGGCCAGGCGGCCGGGGCGGCAGCGGCCCTGGCGGTACAGCGGGGCATCCCCCCAGCTGAGCTTGCGCCCCTGGACGTTCAGCAGTGCCTGCTCCACGATCACCGTGCTCCAGCGGCGGTAGTGCCGCTCTGGGATACCCCCTGGCATGCCAGCGACTGGTTAGCCCGACAGCTGCAGCTGCTGGCCAATCCCGACCTCCTGCAGGCCAATGGCCAAATTGAGCGCCCATTCCAAAGACCCCTAAGTCCGAGCCAGGGCCGTCCAGAACCCAGGGAGTCTCTGTGGAATGGAAGGGTGCTGCCGGACGGCCAGGGCGGCTACACCTTTGTATGCGACACCGATTTCAGCAGTGATAACGCCAAACGGGAGTGGCCTCTCATCACCTTGGAGCCAGGCCTGAACCGCTGGCTGCAGAACCTTGATAAGCCGACCCAGGCCAAGTTAATTGGCTGTGCCAATCCTTGGGGGCCGTGGTTGCGTGCCTCGCGACTGGCCGCGGATTAGCCCGTGGCCTGCAGTCGCAATTGGTCGCGCAGGGGGTCTACCGCCTGAACTCGCAGTTGCAGCAGATCGCCTGGGTCCGAGCCGGCTGGGCACTCGGCCGCCAGATCCATGGCCAGGGCCTCAATGTGCACCAGCCCCAACCTGTCCTGGGGCCGCAGCCAGCGCAGGAAACAGGCCTGCCAATGCTGACTCCCATGCGCCGCAAACCACACCTGCTGCCAGTGACGCTGGTCTTCCCTGCTGATCTGCATCCCCTGCTTGAGCGGACCGTCTAAGTCGGAGAGCAGGGCGGCTAGATCGGTGGCAACCATGGGCTGGCTTCCCTGTTGAAGTGCCAGCAGTTGCCGTTGCGCCACTAGATCGGCGTAGCGGCGAATCGGCGAGGTGACTTGGACATAGGCCGGCAAGCCCAGGCTGAAATGGGGGCTTGGCTCCGTGCCGGTATGACCGCGGCTTAGGCACCGCTTAATGGCGCAATGGCGCACCGGGCCAGCCGGCAGGGCTGCCAGCTCGGCCTCCGGCGGCAAAGTTGCTGTTAGTTGGCTGCGATAGGGCAGAGCTAAAGCTTGTTCTTGGCCAAGACCAGCTACCACCGCGCCCGCCAGAATCATCGCTTCGGCCACCATCAATCGGGCGGGGCTGGGTTCGGTGATCTCAAGCTGGGGAGCGTCTCCCTGGGCCGCGTCTCCCTGGGCCCGAATCCGACCCTCCGGCTGATCCAGCAGCAGGGCACCCTGGCGCACACGCCACTGGCGGCGGCGCAGCAGCAGGCCGTGCAGGTCGGCAAGCTCGCGCTCCTGAGGCGGGGCTAGATCGATCAGGTCGTCGGCATCGCCATAGCTGAGCCGGTAGGTGGGCTTAACCCAGCTGCGCTGCAATCCCGAAGCCTTAACAGCCCCATCGCCGTCGAGTTCAACCCAGATGCTCCAGGCGGCACTGCGATGCCCGGCCCGCAGGCTCATCGGTCCGGTGGCAAGCGCCTCCGGGAACATCGGCAAAATTCCAGATGCCAGATAAAGACTGCTGCCCCGCCGTCGTGCTTCTAAGTCGAGGGGCGAATCCAGCGCAATCAAGCGAGCTGGGTCCGCCACGTGGATCCAAATCTTCACCTGGCCAGCGGGGGTTGTTTCCAATGCCAACCCGTCGTCAATGTCGCAGGTATCAGCGTCATCAATGGTGACGCTGCGCTGGCCGCTGAGGTCCAGGCGCTCGGCATCACCCGGTAGTTCAGTTTCAGCGCTAGCTAGTAAGCGTTCGGCATCAGCCAGTAGATCAGCAGAAAAGCCTTGCTCCCAGACCGTGGCTCGCAGGGACGGCAAATTGTGGGCTTGCCACTGGCCCAGATCAACCAGCAGGTGGCGAATTGAACCCGTATCCGCCGTAACTTTGGCGGCCTGCAAAGCCTGGCGCAGGGGAAGGGGTAGGGGAGTTGTGCACTCACCGCCAGCCCAATCAATCAATAGCTCAAGCTGCTGGCGCTGCTCTGCGCTGAGCAGTTGCAGATCAAGCGGCTGACGATCGCGCAGCTGCTGCTGCCAGCGCATTTCAGCTTGCTCCTGGAGCACCCGCAGTCGGCGTTCTCGCCGCAGCCGGCGAAGATCCGTCAGGGGCCTGGCCTCAACGAGGTTTTGACGCAGACGGAACAGGGTCTGGGGACCAAGACACCAGCGCCAGCAAGATGCAATAGCTAAGCCATCCCGTCGCGAAGAAACCAGATCAACCCAGTCGCTCAGCTGCAATCCCTGAGGTTCAGCCTGCATCAGGATCCAAGCTGCCGCGAAATCGCTTCGAGAAGGCAGCACTGCCGTCAACGCGTCGTCACTAATCGACCACGGAGCTTGGCCAAGGCGCTGGGGTGGGTTGCACTCGCCGGAAAACGCAGTGAGAAGCAACAGTTGCCGCAGCGGCTGGATCTGCTGCCTAGCGCTGGTACCAATTGCTAAAGAGGCCTTGTTTGAGGCCACAGCCAAAACAACAGCAAGCTGGGGACCGCGCTCATCGCCCAGTCCCACCAGATCGCCAGGATGGAAGGTTGAAGCCGCCAGGGGAGAGGCCTCAGCCTTCGGGATTCACAAAAGGCAGCAAGGCCACAATTCGGGCACGCTTAACAGAGTTGGTCAGGTCACGCTGCTGTTTGGCTGTCAGGCCAGTGAGCCGGCGGGGCAGGATCTTGCCGCGCTCGGTGATGAACTTCTTGAGCAGATCGACGTCTTTGTAGTCAATCGGATCGCCAGGCTTGATTGGCGACAGGCGCTTTTTGAAAAAAGAGCTAGACATGGATTACGAAGGCGAGTAGTGAATGAAGCTGGATCTGACTAGTACCTGACGGGGCTGGGGCAAATCGAGTTGAAACTGATCATTGAGCTCCAAAGCTGGGGCCCAAGCCTGAATCACTTGATTTCCTTGTGAACCGTCGAGGAGTTGCAGTGGGTACAGAACTTCTTCAGCTCAAGCCGTTCGGTGGTGTTACGGCGATTCTTCTCAGTGGTGTAACGGGACACACCTGGAGAACGCTTTGCGGGGTTGGACCGGCATTCGGTGCACTCGAGAGTGATCACGATCCGGACGCCCTTGTTTTTAGCCATGAAGGACGTTGCGCCGCTGGAGCGATGCGAAAGGACAAGTTGACACCTTACCTGGCGGTAGTCCCACCCCCCAGTTGATCCCTAAGATCAAGGTTCAACACACCACGGGCTATGCGGGTCTCGCTCCAATGGCTGCAGGAGCTGGTGACCGGCCCCGAACAAGCCCTCGCTCCAGGGCCGCTAGCCGAGCGTCTGTCTTTGGCTGGTTTTGAGGTAGATGCCATAGAGGACCTAGCCGCCCAGGCCGACGGTGTCGTGGTGGGCTTCGTGCGTGAACGCCAGGCCCATCCCAACGCAGACAAGCTGAGCGTCTGTTTAGTTGATATCGGCGCCGCCGAAACCCTGCAGATCGTCTGCGGGGCAGCGAATGTACGGGCGGGTATCCATGTGCCCGTTGCCCTGGTGGGCGCCACTCTGCCGGCGGTCAACCTGACGATCAAGCCCGCCGAACTGCGCGGTGTGGCCAGCAGCGGCATGATCTGCTCCCTTGCCGAGCTTGGCCAGACGGCAGAGGGGGAAGGAATCGCCATTCTTGATGAGCTGCTGGAGCAGGTGCCCCCCCTGGGCGCAGCAGTGGGACCAAGCCTGGGGCTGGATGACCAGGTTTTGGAGTTGGCGATCACCGCCAACCGACCTGATGGCCTCTCAATGCAAGGCATAGCCAGGGAGGTGGCGGCCCTGGTGGGCGGCCAGACCCAGATAAAGGCCCCTGAAATTGCCGCAACAAGCCAGCCGCTGCCTCTTTCCGCCAGCGACCGGGTCGCAGTTGAGGCTGGGGGGCTATTCAGCATCACGGCCCTCGACGGGCTGAAGGTCGCCCCATCGCCCCTCTGGTTGCAGCAGCGCCTGCAAAAGGCCGGCATTCGCCCGATCAACAACATTGTTGACATCACCAACTTGGTGATGCTGGAGACGGGACAACCCCTGCACGCCTTCGACAGCAAGCGCCTCGCCGTAATCGACGGAGACAGCGAACCCCAGCTAGCCAGCCTGGGGCTACGCCAGGCCCTTGATGGTGAGGAATTCACCAGCCTGGACGCCACCGAGCACAAACTCAGCCCCGAAGCCCTGGTGGTTACTTACAGCAACCGCCCCATCGCCCTGGCTGGCGTGATGGGTGGTGCGGATGAAGCCGTTAATGAAGCCACCACCTCAATCTGGCTTGAGGCTGCTGTGTTTGCTCCCCAGGCGGTGCGCCGCTCCGCCCGCAGCGTTGGCTTACGCACTGAAGCAAGCAGCCGTTTTGAGAAGGGGTTGCCAAGGGAGGCCACCCTCGCTGCTGCAGATCGGTCCGTGGCCCTGCTTAAGCAACATTGCGCTGCCAAGGTTTCGGGCCGCTGGCTGCATCAACGAGCCGAGCATCCAATCGAGCCGTTGCAGCTGAGGCGTGACGCCCTGCACAATCTGCTTGGACCTGTTCAAGACGGCGAAGACTATTCAGATCTCAGTGACGACAGGATCGTCCAGACCTTGACGGCCCTTGGTTGCCAGCTGGCAGAACAGATAGATGGTGAGGGTTGGCTGGTCACCGTGCCCCCCTCACGGTTGATGGATCTGCAACGGGAGGTTGACCTAATCGAGGAGGTGGCCCGCCTGGTTGGTTACGACCACTTCGCCTGCCACTTACCCGACCCACTGGAGCCTGGGGGACTTAATCCAGCCCAGCAGGTGGAGCGCCGCCTGCGCCGCCAACTGTGCGCTGCCGGGCTGCAGGAGGCCTGCAGCTTTTCCCTGGTGGCGGCAGCAGCTGGGCGCATACCCCTGGCTAATCCCCTGCTAGCTGATTACGGCTACCTGCGCGACAACCTGCATGGCGAATTGCTCGCCGCTGCACGCCGCAACTTGCAAAGTGGGCAGCCAGGTTTCTGGGCTTTTGAGATCGGCCAGGTGTTCAGCAGCGATGCCGCCAGGTCTGCTCGCCAGCTGCTGGCTGGGGTTATCTGTGGCGAACGGCGAGGTGAGCGCTGGAGCAGCAGTGGTAAACCCCAGCCTCCCAGCTATCACCAGGCCCGCGGCCTGCTGCAGCAAGCCTTGGCAGCGCTGGCGATCCCAATCGAAGATCGCCCATTCACCCAGCACCCATTGCTACACCCGGGTCGAGCCGCCCAGCTTGTAGTGGAAGGGCGGCCACAAGGCTGGTTTGGCCAGCTGCACCCTGAGCAGGCCGAAAAGCTAGACCTGCCGCAAACAAGCATCATCTTCGAGCTCGAACTCGATGCCTTGCTGATCGCCGCCACCCGCCGCAACCGCTGGCAGCCAGCCTTTGCCCCCTATCCCACCGTCCCCGCTTCGGAGCGAGATCTGGCCGTAGTGGTGGCAGCCAGCACGAATTCAGCTGAGCTGCTCCAGGTGATTCGCAAAGCCGGCAAGCCGCTGCTGGAGCATGCGGAATTAGTAGACCGCTACGAGGGCGGTCAACTTGCTGCAGGCCAGTGCAGTCAAGCCTTCCGGCTGCGCTACCGCGATGCCAGCCGCACCCTCACCGATGAAGAGGTGGAAGCAGCCCACTCCTCGATCCGGGCAGCCCTGGAAAAGCAGCTGGGCGCCCTGTTGCGCAGCTGATATCCAGGTGGCGGCAGATCTACCCCTACTCCTGCTC
Source organism: Cyanobium sp. BA5m-21 (assembly GCF_024346235.1). NCBI lineage: Bacteria > Bacillati > Cyanobacteriota > Cyanophyceae > Synechococcales > Prochlorococcaceae > Cyanobium > Cyanobium sp. BA5m-21. The sequence goes on along the minus strand of NZ_JAGQCO010000001.1, from coordinate 53,466 downwards.
CGCTGCCTCGGGCTGCGGGGTTGGGACGCCAGCACCAATACGGCTCAGAACGGTCAATGTTTCTACGTGGCTTGTTTGGGGGAAAAAGTCGATCGGCTGAACGCTCTCCAATCGATAAATGCCGCCGCTAACCAGCTGGGCCAGGTCCCGGGCCAGGGTGGCGGGGTCGCAACTGAGGTAGAGCAGGTGGGCCGGGGGGCGTTCGATGATCGCCTGCAGGGTGGCGGGCTCCAGTCCCTTGCGGGGAGGATCGAGAAACACCGCATCGCAGTGAACGAGGTGCTCAGCCAGGCACTCGGCCACGACCCCGGTCTCAAAGGTGGCTGATTCACTTAGGCCGTTTTCGCGGGCATTGGCCTTGGCCTGGTGCACGGCCTCGGGGCTTAGTTCAATGCCGTGAACGTGCCAGCCAGCCGCAGCCACCGGCAGGCTGTAGGTGCCAATGCCGCAGTAGGCATCAACCATCACCCCAGGCGCAGAGCCCGCAAGGGCTGCAAGCACCAGGGGCACTATTCGCTCAGCCTGTCGGGTATGGACCTGGAAAAAGGTGTCTGCTGCAATGCGCAGCTCGAGATCGCAGAAACGCTCCTGCACCCAGCTACGTCCCACGACCACGCGTGTCTCGGGTCCCATCAGGGTGTTGGTGGCTAGGGGTTGCAGGTTTAGGCACACCCCCACTAGTTCGGGCCAGCGGTGCATCCATTGGGCGGCCAGGATCTCGATGCCCTCCAGGTCTGGGGTGCTGCTTACCAGGGTGATCAGCAACTCACCTGTGTAGCTGCCGATTCGCAGGGCCAGATGGCGCAGGCCGCCCCCCTCGCGGAAGTCCCGATCAACGGGCCAGTCACTGGTCTCAAGATCCGACTTAAGCGGTGCGATCAAAGCGTCCAGGCGCGGATCAAGCACCGGGCAGCGATTCATATTGACAATTTTGTGGGTGCCAGGGCGATAAAAGCCAGCCCGCAACCGCCCGTCCTCGCAGCGCTCAAGCGGGATGATCGCCCTGTTGCGATAGCCGAGCCCTTCTGGCGCTGCCATTAAGGGCGCAACATCCGTATCAAGGTGGGCAATACGCCGCAGAGCATCAACAACTTTTTGGTGCTTCCAGTGCTGCTGCGCCGAGTCGTCGAGGTGCTGCAAGCTGCAACCACCACAGTCTTCAGCAAGGATGCAAGGAGGTCTTCGACGCTCCGCTGCCGGCTCAAGCACCTGTTGCAGCTCAGCTAGCCAGTGGCGACGGGCCTTATGGGTGAGGCGTACCTTCGCCTGCTCGCCAGGCAAGGCACCAGCTACAAACAAGACCCGATCTGCGAGACGGGCCACGCCCTGCCCGTCATGGGATAGGCCGGTGATGGTCACCGTCACGGTCATGCCGGTGGAGAGATCGAGGCCATCACTCTTGCCACCACCAGCGCCGTTGCCAAAGCTTTTAGTGCCCACGCCCGCCTACCAATCCTTCACCCTACGCCGTGCAAAGGGGCGTTACACCTTGCGGCGGGGCACGGTGATCTTGCTGAGGAGTCGATACAGTGATGGACGCGTGTGGTCGCTGCGATGAGCGTCGTTCGGGATCTGATCCTTCAGGCTGATGATCAGCTGCGGTATCCCAGTGGCGGCGAGTTGCGCTCCATGGTGGAGTACCTCAGCCGGGGAGCCGAAAGGCTGGTGGTTGTGCGGCTTCTTACCGACAACGAGAAAAAAATTGTTGATGAGTCGGCCAAGCAGCTCTTCCAGCGCAACCCCGACTACGTGGCCCCCGGTGGCAATGCCTACGGCCAAAAGCAGCGGGCCCAGTGCCTGCGCGACTACAGCTGGTATCTGCGCCTGGTGACCTACGGCGTTCTCGCCGGCAGCACCGAGATGATTCAACAGATTGGCCTGGTCGGCGCCCGTGAGATGTACAACAGCCTCGGCGTACCGATGCCAGGCATGGTGGACGCAATGCGCACCATGAAGGAGGCCTCGCTCGCCCTGTTGAGCACAGACCAGGCCTCCCTTGCGGGCCCTTACTTCGACTTTCTGATCCAGGGCATGCAAACCAGCACCTGATTCAGACCATCCCAACCAGCACCAGGACCCGGAGGAGCGCTTGTCTCGTCCGGGTCTTTTTGTTGGACTATTAATGGGTCCCGGTTGGGATGCAAAAGAATCATCAATTGCTCGCACGGATGGAGCGACAGGATGATGCTCACTTTTAATACCCGCCGGCGGGACCGCGCACCTCACCCACCCCCCTTATCTAAAGTCTCATCCAAGACGCAGCAAGGGTCTATAAATAAGTCTACCATGAGACAGCTGATCATTCTGTTGGCAAGCTGCTCGACCAGCTCCAGGGCCAGCTCCAGGGCCAGCAAGTCTCGAAGCCTCAGCAAGCCTGTTGCATAGCCCTAAGAGCTTGCGTACCTGTGTATGACACAGTGACGCAAGACTTCAGAGTCTGCTGCTGCAACGACTCTGAAGCGAGACGGATGATCTGGACCAGACCAGGTGAGATGGCTGGACAAGCTATTCAGGCCGTCTTCCGGCCACAACTACAAAGAACCCATGAAACACACGACTAGGGAGATGCAGGCAGAAATACGGAAAAATTGGAAATAAACCCAACTAGATGCCATCAACTAGGGGGCAAAGCTCACTTGCATATGCATCAGCTATCTCATCCAAGACTAATTAGTGGTCTCATTACAAGACCAGGCTGCTCAGGCCAAGAATAAAAAATCCCACTCTCCCCAGGCAAGACCCTTAACAAGACCAACAATGAATCTCATGTGAGAAAAGAAAAACAGCTATCCGTCCAACATCTGAGCAGTCAAACCGTTGTGGCTAGCAATGATGATGCGCCCAAGCAAGCCGCAAAGTGCAGATCGCTAGTCTCATCCGAGAATCATTCCAGGACCAATTAGGTGTCTCAGATGAGAAGTAATATACGAGTCTATTCGTTGCGGTAGAGCTCTTTCAGTAGCTGGTAGGCCTCGTTTAGGCGCCGCATGGTTTCTTCCGTGCCGCCAGAGTCGGGGTGATGGCTCATCGCCAACTCGCGGTAAGCCTCCCGTATCTGTCGCAGGGTGAGCCGCTGACCCGGCGCCGTTGGCAGTTGCAGCAGCTTCAAGGCCCCATGCAGGGTCATGGTGTGTTCCAAGGTCTGGAACGAGGTGCCCTTACGTCGCTTGCGGAAACGATGAACAAAGCGCCTGATCAGCGTTGGTAAGCGGAGTTCCAGGGTTGAAGTGCTGAAGGGATCCTCCAGCAAACCTGCCATCACCATGACTCGCTCAAAAGTTGCGGGCTCCCTGCCCCAGCTGGGAGCCGTATTGGCCACCACATCGCAGGCAAGCGACCAAGTAAAGGGGCGGCCCTCACTTTGATCACTCTGGTCCCAAATGTCCTGGGCCAACCACACCATTGCGGCTTCCAGTACCGCCTCATTGGCAACCTTGCCGTAGAGCTCAAGCCAGTGGTCACGGGCTCTGGCCAAAGAGCGTTCGAGCACATCACCGCCTACATGGGGGAGAGGTTCTTGCGCCAGATCCATGGGTTGGCGTAAGGGCTGCAAACTGCGCTTGAGCTGGTCAGATTGGCGCCTCACAAAGCCAGGTAGGTCAATGCCGCTCTGACGAGGGCGCACATCCGCTGCCATTGACGCATCAACATCGAAGTCGAAGGCAAATTCACGATCAGCTGATTCCCGATCCAGGCACAGGTCTCCCCCGGAGCTCCGGGTCATCAACACCAAAGCCCCCTGTTCGTTGAAGGTTGATTCCAGGCTGGTTTGTTCGCTAAGGCAACCATCAGGCTGGTGATTGCCGTCGTTGGCAAGAACAGAGGTCTCAGCTTCCTCAGTATTTGGGAAGATCTCTTGTAGCAGACGCTCCAAAATATCTCCGCGACTGCGGATGCCCCACTCGGCCCGCAGCGCATCAATTTTGTCGAGCAAATCGACGGGCAGCTCCAGGCTGAAGCGGCGACGATTGGGGTCCGCCGGCTTAGCCATGCCTAACGGCCAATAAGGTCGCGCATCATTTCCTGCTGCGCTTCCAGGGCCTGCTGGTAGCGATCAACCAAGCTTTTATTCCCAGGGGTTGAAGTTTGGTTGGGGGAATAACGCGGCTGATAAATTGGCGGTGGTGGCAGAGGATTTGCTCTGAGGGGCGGCAGGCTGGGGAAGCGTGGCTGCAGCACCAACGGGGCCATTAATTCTGATCCATCCTGACCATCACGATCCTGATCTGGAATCGCAGGCAGGGACTGGGGGGGCGTCATCGCCGCGGGGGAGGCTGTGTTGCGAGCCAACTCAAGCAAACGCTCTCGCTCCTGCACCATGGCGACCTGACTGGCTGGCACGATGCTGAGTAGGTGACCAGGGGTGGCATCGGCCGGATAAACCAAGCTGATTCGAACTGGGTTGGATACACCTCCCCGAAGATTCAAAGAGGTGAGGGGCAAGCTTTGGCCAGAGCGCATGCCTACGTGCATTTCTTGAAGCCCTTCCTCCGTGCGTACTTGCAATGATCCCCTGAAGGCGGTGAAAGGTTTACCAGTGCCTGAGGCGGTGGGATGGCTGAGAACCAGCTCATAGGGGCCAGCCCCCTTGAGATTCAGATCGACATCAAATCGAACGCCGTAGGTGCCCACATTGTCTAGGGATGAATCCACCATGCGGCTGGCGAGTGGATTGACCTGCACCTCGCGCGTGCCGAAATTATGGCGGTTAGTGCTCGTTAGCGGAAAATGTAATGGACCTTGCTGAGCGAGATTATGGTTCAGGGTGGCTTGATAAGTATCACCTATAGCAACACCTCCCACACGGGAGAAAATTCGGCGGCCATTGATGTCAGCGATGCGGTTCAGGTAGACCCTGCCCGGAGCAAGCCGTCCCCGATCCAAAATAGCGATTAGATCCCAGTCGCTATTGGGTTCTTTCCCAGCAACAACAGCCATCTGAAAAGGTCCATCACTATTACCTTTCAACAAGGCGTTAGCAATGCCAAGCGCAGGCAGCTGGGTCTGAAATAGCACAATACGGCTGCGGGCAGGAATAGTAATATCCTGATCAAGTTTTGGATCTAGACGACTGCGTAGAACTTGCACAGCTGTTGCATCTCCAGGACCGGTATTCCAAGGGCGAGGCCCGAGAGGTCTTACTCCCATCTTGAAATTGACAAGATAGGGCGCCTCAAAGCTGTTGCGTACTGCACCGGTTTCAAAGCGGATGTGCACTGCCCGCATTCCGGGATTGATCAGAATCAGCCCTAGGGTGAGTTCTGGACGCCTACCAGAGCGGGATAGCTGGCGGCGGTTCGGGGGGAAATACTTGTGGTGCATGTGCACCCCAAAATCACCGTTGAAGGTGAATTCGGCGTTGCGCAAGGGCTGTCCAGTCTCTTCGGCGTAGGCATACCCCGGCGCGGTGCTGATCAGGATCCCGGGGCCTTCAACCTCCTCCGGCTGGTTCGAGTGCAGAACCGGCACCTTGTTGAAGGTGCCATTTAGGGGACGGGCCTGTTGTCCCGCCATTAGAGCCACGTAAGCGGCCGCTGGCAGCGCCTGCAACAGGCCGAGGGGAGCCCCCAGGGCAGCTGCTATCAGCAGTTTGATCGGCCGCAACGGAAATCTGGTAATCAGGGTGTTGGGTTTGAGTGCAATGGCCCCTATTCCAAAAGGGTATGACGGGAAGTTGGTTGCAAACCCAGATTGAGAGCTCGTACAGGGGCTGGGAATGGAACTGACCGAAGGGTGTTTCGGGGCCATCGCTGGGGGAGAAACACAACACTCGGCAAGCCCGTCAGGGTCGCTAGAACCTTGAGGAACTTTCCCACTTTCTCATGCTTCCCCTCCTGGGCTGCTGTGGCAGCGTTGATGACGGTGGTGCTGGTAGCTGGAGGCGTCATCAAGAGCGCAAGCTGCGCATGCTTCAGTTCTGGCGGGACGGGGTGGAACGCCAGCTGGCAGCCGTAAATGCCACGATCAGCACGCTGGAGCAACAGATGGAGCGGGATGCGGCCTCGGCTGGAAGCTGAGGCTTGAGAACGCGTCTGCATTAAGTAGAGCGGCACGCATCTGTGCCAGGCCCTGCTTGAGCCTCCGCTGCACGGTCATCGGACTCACCTGAAGCAAGGCTGCCGTGCGCCGGTAGCTCCAGCCCGAGAGCACTACCTTCTGGATCACACGACGTAATCCGGGCTCAAGGCAAGCAAGTTGCTGACGCACTTCAGCTCCCTGATCCTCCCAGTCATCAGCGCCGGTGAATTCAGAGTCCGAGGGCCTGCCGTTCGAACCCTCATGAAGTCTGGTTTCCTCATAGCCAGTCTCCAGATCCAGGGGCCTGGCTAGGGCTTGACCACGTAGCAGTTCTTGCCATTGCTCAAGGCTGAGCTGCAGAGCTAGTCGCAGATCTTCGGCGCTGGGCTCCCGCCCATGGACACTGCTCCAGCTGGCCTTCAGTTGGCGCAGCTTGTCGTGCAGCTCCATCTGCCGGCGCGGTAACCGCACGGCCGATGCCGAATCACGCAGGTAGTGCAAGATGGCGCCCCGGATGTGCGGTCTGGCAAAGGCCTCGAAAGGAGTTGCTGTTTGTGGTTGATAGAGCTCGGCGGCTCGTAGCAGGCCCATCAGACCCACCTGAACCAGGTCGTCGAGGGGCTCCGGACAGCGGCGGCAGTAGTGCACAGCAATTGGGGTAACCAGACCGCAGTACTGGTTCACCCGCTGGTTGCGTTGTTGCAGGGCACGGCGGCAGAGGGATTTGGTTTTGATCGATTGGGTCATGGGCTGAAGTTGGGTTGGCAGGGTTTTGGTTCCCTTCCTTTCCAACCAGCCGCGACGGGGCCCTATTGCGCAACCGAAAAATTACGGAACGTTGATCACATGTCCTTGTCGGGGGCAGCGGCAACCGCCTGCAGTAAGGACCAAGGCCCCTCTCGCTCCAGCAACTCGAGATCGGACCTTTCCGTGGCCAGCAGATAGCCAGCAAAGGCAAGGGCATTGAGGCTGAAGCCAGCGCAATGTTCCTGGGTGCGCCGCACGGTGAGCAGCCAGTTGTCGTCAAAGAGCAGGTTGTATGGGTGCCTGGGCTGGGCGTCCTGGTGGGGATAGCCCAGGCCCAGTTGCTCGGCATGCTCCAGGTAAAGGGCGGGTAGATCCCTACCCCCGTGGGCATCTGTGCGGCGACTCAGCCGATAGGCCCAGGGCCAGGGGCGCTCGCCCCTATCCAGCTGAACTTGGATTGCCGCAGACAGGGGCGTGCTGGCTTCTCCAGCGCGGCGGGGCAGCAGTTGCAGATGCCGGTGGGGCTGGCTGGCGCCAGAGGCGGCACAACTGTTGAAGAACCACAGCCCACCGGTGTCACTGGCCAGCAGCGAGACCCCGCGCCAGTCGTCAACAGAAAGCCAGCCGGATTGCGGCTGCCAGGAGTCCGTGATCAGGAGCAGATGGCCCGCCTGCACTGGATATTTGTTGAGCAGCACCACATGGCCGCTGCTGAGCCGTTCCACTTCCAGAGCTTGCTCCCAGGGCAAAAAAGGATTCGGCTTGGGGCCACCACGGCGTAGGTGTTTGGGGGTGGTGCTCAGCAAACGCCGCAACACAAATGGCTGGTGCTGCGGGGCCGCCAGGACCTCGGTAGCTAGGGGAACCAGGGAGCCGCTGGCCTGCGCCTGGCTGGATAACTGCAGCGCCAGCTGCCAGATGCGCTCAGCTCGCACCAGCCTTGAGGCGGGCCAGAGATGCTCCCTGGTAATAGTGACCAAGAATCTGGTTGTAGCGATAGCCCTGCATAGCCAGATCCTGGGCGCCGTGCTGGCTCATGCTTGCGCCGAGATGGCCATGGGCTTCCAGGGATATCTGGCGGTTGGCGGCATAAAGACTTTCCACGATGGCGCCCTGATAGCTGAGGATCATGCCGGCGGTGCTGGCGGCAGCTTGGCGGGTGCGTTCGTTGCTGCTCGAGAGGCCCTTGTAGGCCTGCCAGCGGGTTGTGTCACCAAGATGCCAGTGACGGTTGGCTGGGCGAGCCATGTGGGCGAGGGCATAGGAGCGGGCGGCTACGGCCTGGGCCCGCAGAGCCTCTAGCGACCAGCTGCTAGGCATCTCAGCTCCAACCACGGCACCGATGTAGTTCTCCAGACCAACGTGATTGACCACCCTGAGCCCGCCACTCTCCGGAATCAGACGCAGGCGCCCTCCATAGGGGCGGCCGTTGACCAGTACGGAGGTCCCACTGGTCTGCAGCCAGGCTTCTGGGCCCTGGAGCCAGAGTTCATTGAGGTTCACCGAACTGCCAGCGCCGCCCTGTTGGAGCAGCTGGCCGTCTCGGCTGACAACCTGCCAGGCTCCGCTGGCGGAGAGATCGGGGTTGGTGCCGGCGCCAAGCAGGGCGACGCGGATTTCCAGATCAACTCCCGGACCCGCTTCGGGCTCATCCAGGCCGAGGCTGGCAGTGGCAGTGGCAGTTGCTTGAGGGGTGGCTCGGCGCGCCTCGAGACGACGCAATTGCTCAGCTGCGGTAGTGGTGTCTTGAGCCGGGGGCGGCGTATCAATAAGGGCATCCAGCAACTCGCCCTGGGCGGCCCCATAGGGGCGGGGAGCCAGGCCCTGGGCCGCAAATCCCACCGCCACGGCTACAACGGCCATTGGGCCAGCCAGCATCAGTCTCCGGCTGAAGAGACCATGCAGATGAAGTCTTCTTGTCTGGAGAAGACTTCTGTTCTGGAGTAGTCCTCTGTTCTGATGTAGTCCCTGATTCAGGCGCAGACGGCTAGGGAGGCCCAGGAGTCGGCTCCGGAGCCATCGGCCTGCACCCGCAATGTGCCGTTCCAAAGGAGGTGGCCCGAACCGCTAAGTCGGATCATGCCCGAAGAAGCGCCATCACACACCATCCCCCCCGGCCGCGGCGAGCACTGCCAACCCACTACGGAGCTGCGGCCTAGGCGATCGAGCCAAAAAGGCGCAACAAGAGCGTGGGCAGATCCAGTAACCGGATCCTCATCAATGCCAAGTCCTGGAGCGAAGAACCGCAGCTGGTAGTCGGCTGGCCGTCCAAGCACGGAGGGAAGGTCGTCTATCGGTCCCTTCTCGATGGCCTGCATCAATACCAAGCCGCCCCGATCAGGACCCTCTAATTCCGCAGCCAGGCCAGGCAACTGGGCCAGCGCTGCCTCTGGCGAAAACAAGGCCACCCGATAACCGAGGCCTGAGCTCCAGTAGGCCAGGGGTGCCCCCCCTAGGCGTTCATGCAGCAACTGGATCAACGCTGGCGATGGCTCGGCCGGCAGCAGACCGGCGCTAGGCAGCACCAGCTGCCCTGAGCTGCCGCTGGCATCAAGGGCTACCGCCAGGGGGCCGCTGCGGGTGAACAGCTCCAATCCCCCGCCGGGCACCAGCTGCTGCCAGTGGCCCAAGGCCAGCAGGGCGGCGAGTGTTGCATGGCCGCAGAGGGGGACTTCGCAGCTGGGGGTGAACCAGCGCAGGGTCCAGCGGCCTTGCTGCTGCAGCAAAAAAGCCGTCTCAGACTGGTTGAGACTGCGGGCAATGGCCTGCAGGGCAACATCGCCCATGGGCTGAAGTAGCTGCACCACGGCCGCACCGTTGCCGCAACAGGGTCGGTCAGCAAAAGCCTCAACCAGCACAGCTGGCAGGGAGACAAGTGGCGTTACAGCAGAGCCAGGAAAGGTCATGCTTGCTGCCACTCCGGCCGCAGATCGCGCTCCATCAGAGCCTTAACGGCGGCAGCAGGGGTGGTGTGGCCTTCGAGCACCAGCACAACCTGCTCACAGATCGGCAGATGCCAGCCTTTGCGGCTGGCAAGCTGCAGGGCCGCTCTGGCCGTGCGAGGACCCTCAACGGTTGCTGAAATGCGCTCGCTTGCCTGCTGCTCGCTGCAGCCCTCGGCCAGAAGCACGCCGCAGCGATAGTTGCGGCTGAGGCTGCTGTTGGCGGTGGCCAACAAATCACCCAAGCCAGCCAGGCCGTAGAGAGTGCTGGTGGCACCGCCTAAACCCTCCAACACCACGCCAATCTCGGCTAAGCCACGGCAGAGCAGGGATGCCTTGGCGTTCGCACCTAAAGCCAGACCATCGGAGATGCCGGCGGCTACTGCAATAACGTTTTTGAGTGCCCCTGCGGCCTCGGTGCCAATCGGATCTGTGTTTGTGTAGAGGCGCAGCGATGTGTCGCTGAGGTGCTGCTGAAAGCGGCGGGCTAGATCCTGATCCGCAGCTGCGATCACGCTGGCCGCAGGTAGCCCTTGGCGCACCTCGGTTGCCAGATTCGGCCCACTCAGCACCAGCAAGGGGGCATCCGCCAACTGGTTTGACCAGAGCTGGGTGGCAGTTGCCAGCAGCTGGAGATCCAACCCCTTGCTGCAGCTCAATAGCGGCAGTCCAGTGGGCCAATGGGGAGCCAGCTGCTCAGCCAGGGGCTGGACCCCTGCCATGGCTACCGCCGAAACCACCAAATCCTGGTTGGCAAGCAGGTCCACCGGACTGCTGCCAGAGCGCCGGGACCAACCCGTGACGATGTGACCTTGCTGACCCCAGCGCTCAAGCAGGGTCTGGCCCCAAGCCCCCAGGCCCAACACGGCGATGCGAATGCCCATCGACTCCGAAGCAGCAGGCAGGTATGCACTGCCATCATGCGGCAGGCCCGTGGGTGCGGCTTCGGCTCTGGAGTTTTTGTGGCAATGAGCTCAGCTTCGCCGTGGCATGACTGGCATGGCACGGGACTGGTGGTGGGGTGTGGCGGCATCGGCCAGGCCCTGCTCCAGGAGCTGGGCCGAATCGCCCCGGGGCTGCAGCTTGTGGGAGCTTCACGGCAGGACTGGCGATTGCCTGGGGATCCCCTGTGGCGCGAGGTCGAGTTTTTACCGGTGGATCTCACCGACGACTCCAGCCTCTCGGGGTTGGCAGCAAGCCTTGAAAATCACCCCCCCCTGCGGCTGGTGATCAACACGGCCGGCCTGCTGCATGGGCCCTTGCTCCAACCGGAAAAGCGCCTCAGTCAGGTGAATCGCCAGGCCCTAGAGCTCAGCTTTGCGGTGAATGCCTTTGCATCCCTGCTGCTGGCCCAGGCGATCGAATCCCTGTTTAGCCCCGCAGACCCATTTCATTTCGCCAGCCTTTCGGCCCGGGTGGGAAGCATCGGCGACAACCAACTCGGTGGCTGGTATGCCTACCGGGCGGCCAAGGCTGCCCAAAATCAGATGCTGCGCACCCTGGCCCTGGAATGGGCTCGCAGAAAGCCCAAGGGGTGTGTGAGCCTGCTCCACCCCGGAACCACGGCCACGGGCCTCTCCGCCCCCTTCCAGGCCGGTGTGCCGCCAGATCGGTTGTTCAGCCCAGAGCGCGCTGCTCAGCAGCTGCTCGACGTATTGGCGGTGCTTGGGCCCCAACAGACTGGGCAGTTCTGGGCCTGGGATGGGCAGCAAATCGCCTGGTAGCTCTCAAATCAAGCAGCGTTTGCTTGCAGGATTGCTAAGGAAATCACCTCAAGAGCGGAATCCTCCGTGGCCTCTAGGCGCACAGGTGGTGCCATGCCGTCCTCGTAGGCCTCAAGCCAGCGCGGCGCACACACACACCAATGGTCTCCAGGCTTGAGCCCGGGGAAGCCATAGGCGGGCGCCGGGGTGCTGAGGTCGTTTCCCTGGGCCTGGCTGTAGCGCAGGAAGGCATCGCTCACGACACAGCAGACGCTGTGACGACCCAGGTCGGCGGCATTGGTGCGGCAATGACCGTCGCGGAACCAACCTGTCATTGGTTGGCAGCCGCACACAACCAAGGGTTCACCCAGCACATTTAGCGAAGCGGAAGCTGGCTGGCTGAAATCGCTCACGGGAACCGGGGAAAATGTGGATAGCTCCAGTCTGGCCAGGCAGTTCGGAGGTTGCAGCACTGGGCTGACGACAAGCTTCAGAGCTATGCGAAAGGCAACACACCCGCACAAAGTTGGGCTAGGTAGTTGACGGATTCCGGGGGGGAGGCGTTAAAGGTCGAAGAGCGCGTTCACCCTGTCTTTCAGCGCGGCCCCCTTCATGAGCTGGGAATTCACCGAAGACGCGGCCTTTCTGGCCCTCTGCGACGCGTACAAAGAAAGCGGTGAACCCTCCGCCATGGAATTCCTCGCCCACGGCGAAGGGGCTTTCCATTTCCAGGAACTCACCCAGAACGCCGCCGGCGAAGGCATCGACCTGAGCGACTCCTCCAACCTGGAGAAGTTTCAGCAGGAGGTGATCGACGCCCTCGAAGACCTTTGCAGCTAGAGCTCAGGAGTAGAAAAAAGCAATCTCCTTAGCTTTCAAGCCATCCCATCCGGCGGCCTTAAGCCGGGCATCAAGGCTGGCTTGGTCGAAATGCTTCGAGCCTGTCTTGACGATGCGATTGCGCATCGATTTTTTGACACCGCTGCGGGCCCGCTGGCTTTCCAGATCCATCACCTCCGTGTATAGAGCGATCATCTCGGAGGGGATCGGGGTGCCATCCAGGTCGATGCCCGAGGCGATTGCGGCATCAACGCCGCCAGGTCCGGCAATGGCCATAGCCGTTTTGCAAGGTGATTGGCCAGGCTAGAAGCCGCCGCCCCCCTGCTCAGGCTGAGAAGTATCGAGCTTGGGTATGTAGGGCCACTAGGGCAGTGGTGCTCTGCTCTGGTTCGAGTTGGTCGCTCTCATCCATCGACATACCAATCCGCTCGGCACCGAGCCAGGCGAGCTGCTGGCGGGAGTCGGCCACATTTGGACAGGCGGGATAGCCAAAGGAGTAGCGGCTACCGCGATAGCGCTGAGCCAGCACGTCGCGCAGCGGCATCGCGGTGGGATCAGCAAAGCCAAGCTCCCGCCTGATGCGCACATGCACCCATTCGGCCAGAGCCTCAGCCAACTGGACTCCAAGTCCATGGAAATAGAGGTAATCGGTGTATTGATCGGCTTTGAAAAGCTGCTGGGCAAAGCTGGTGGCGCCTTCGCCCATGGTTACGGCCTGCATCGGCAACACATCGGTTGGCAGCGACGAACCATCGGCTGCAATTGCGAGATCTCGGTAGAAATCAGCAATGCAATAGCGGTTGCCTGAGCGCTGGCGGGGCAGCTCGAAGCGTCCTAATTGTTGCTTGCGCTTCGCTGGGTCAAACAAGACCACGGCGTTGCCACTACGGCCGCAGGGGAAATAGCCGTAGGCCACCCGAGGTGAAAGCAGGCCATCCTCGAGACAGCGCGCCATCCATTGCTGCAGAACGGGCTCCGCCTTCTCGACCAGCATTGCTTCGTAGTCTTCGCGGCTCTGCTGCTGGGTCTTACGCAGCTGCCACTGGCCTGCAAATAGGGCGTTGCGATCGAGGTAAGCGAATACTTCCTGCAGGTCGATCTCCTGCTCAGTCAAAATCTGGCTACCCCAAAAGGGTGGCTCAAGGGCGCTCTCTTCAGTCACAGCCGTAGAGCGCTGATCATTTGGTTCAACGCTGACAGTGACTTCTGTGGGGGAAATAGCTACGGCTTCTCTTGCCCCATCCGCCTTGGCAGGCTCTTCTGCGGCGGTCTCGGGAGAGACGATGCCAAGCCCCTCCGGAATCGGTCCAAGGAAACCCCGTAGGTCGTCCCAGGCACCGCCTGCTTTTGCCTCCATCAGGGCGTCCATGAAACGGAGATCGGCAAATGCGTCGCGGCCGTAGACAACCTGACCTTGATAGGCGGCCCGGCAATCACCATTAACAAACCTAGGCGTAAGTGCTGCCCCGCCAAGTATTACCGGCACAGCAATACCAGCCTGATTAAAGGCTTCTAGATTGTCTTTCATGAAGGCCGTAGACTTCACAAGTAGACCGCTCATGGCGATGCAGTCGGCCTGATGCTGCCGCTGGGCATCGATTATAGCTTCACAACTTTGCTTGATGCCTAAATTGACTACGTTATAGCCGTTGTTGGTGAGAATAATATCTACAAGATTTTTGCCGATATCATGCACATCGCCTTTTACGGTGGCGATCAGGAATTTACCCTTGGCCGAGCTTTCTCCCTCGGCCGTTTCCATGTGGGGCTCGAGATGGGCTACTGCCGCCTTCATGGTTTCGGCGCTCTGTAAAACGAAGGGCAACTGCATCTGGCCGGAGCCAAAGAGCTCGCCCACTACCTTCATGCCGTCGAGCAAAAAGGTGTTAATGATCTGCAGTGGCGGGTAAGTAGCAAGCGCTTCGTTTAGGGAGGCATCAAGCCCGATTCGCTCACCATCAATGATGTGCTGCTTGAGACGCTCCTCCACCTTCAGGTCGGCGAGAGAGGGGCCTGAGGCCCTGGCCTCTTTGGCGCTCACCCCTTCAAACAGGGTTGTGAGCACGGTCAGAGGGTCGTAGCTGCAAATAGAACCCGGCTCATTGGTCTCAAAGCGACGCCGGTCGTAGATCAGATCGCGGCACACCTGCTGGTGCTCTGGACTGATCTTTGCCAGGGGCAGAATCTTGGCAGGGCTAATGATCGCCGCGTCCATACCGGCTTCGCAGCAGTCGTGCAGAAATACCGAATTCAGCACAATCCTGGAGGCCGGCGACAGGCCGAAACTCACGTTGCTGACGCCCAGCACCACATGCACCCCTGGTAAGTCGGTGCGAATGCGGCGGATTGCCTCAATCGTAGCCGCACCATTGAGCCGATCTTCCTCAATTCCCGTGGATATCGGTAGGGCTAAGGGGTCATAGAAAATCTCGTGAGCAGGAATTCCAAACTCAACCGCGTCTCGGTAGGCGCGCTGGGCGATGGCAAATTTGCGCTCCGCTGTGCGTGCCATTCCCTCTTCATCGATAGTGCCCACGACCACCCCGGCGCCATAGGCCTTAGCTAGCTCCAGCACCTTGAAGAAACGCTCGTCACCATCTTCGTAGTTGGTGGAATTGAGTATGCATTTACCACCGGACACCTTGAGCCCGGCCTCCATCTTCTGCCACTCGGTGGAATCAAGCATCAACGGCAGGTTGACGTTGGTGACGAGACGGCTCACCAACTCATGCATGTCCCGTTCACCATCGCGACCGACGTAATCGACGTTGACGTCGAGCACATGGGCATTCTCCTTCACCTGACCGCGTGCCACTCCCACTAGGCCATCCCAATCCTCCTCAGCTAGCAGCTCGCGCACTTTCTTGCTGCCACTGGCGTTAAGCCGTTCACCAATGATCAGGAAGGAATTGTCCTGGTGGTATGGCGTGGTGCTGTAGATCGAGGCAGCAGCAGGCTCACCCTGCAGCAGGGGGCGTGCGTGCTGGGTCTGGGGGGTACGCACCGGTCGAGCAGCTGGTTGCAACTCGGCTGCCAACTCGGTCAATGCGGCGATGTGGGCAGGGGTGGTGCCGCAGCAGCCACCGATCACCTGCACGCCTAGATCTTCAACGAAGTGCAGCAACTGCATCTTCATTTCGAGCGGTGTCAAGCGGTAGTGGGCTACACCGCCGATATTTTCTGGCAGGCCTGCATTGGGGATACAGCTCACCACAAACGGACTGTGCTCGCTCAGATAGCGGATGTGCTCCTTCATCTGCGCCGGTCCAGTGGCACAGTTGAGCCCCAGCACATCAATCGGGAATGGCTCCAAAATCGCCACCACAGCAGCTATATCGGAGCCGACCAACATTGTGCCGGTGGTCTCCATCGTCACGCTCACCATCAACGGCCGCCTCTGGCCGGTCTTGGCGAAGGCGTCCTCAATGCCCTGCAGGGCCGCCTTGATCTGCAGCACGTCCTGGCAGGTCTCGACAATAAATAGGTCCACATCTCCCGCCAGCAGCCCTTCGGCCTGCTCAGCAAAAGATGCCTTCATCGTGTCGAAGTCGATGTGGCCCAGGGTCGGCAGCTTCGTGGTTGGCCCCATGGAGCCAGCCACGAAGCGCGGCTTCTCTGGCGTTGAATAGGCAGCCGCCACTTCGCGGGCCAGCTCTGCCGCCCTTTTGTTGAGGGCAAAGGTCTGGTCGGCGATGTCGTATTCAGCCAGCACCAACGAGGTAGCCCCGAAGGTGTCGGTTTCGATCACATCGCAGCCCGCCTCCAAAAACTGGCGATGCACTGCCTGAACAGCATCGGGGCGGGTGAAAACCAGATTTTCATTGCAGCCCTCAAGGGCAGCGCCGCCGAAATCATCGGGGCCCAGATCCATCTGCTGCAGCGAGGTGCCTGTGGCACCGTCGAAAACCAGCACCGGCCGCCCAGGACCATGCAGGCGCTCAAGAAAGCCGATTCGCTTAGCCAGCTGGTGTGCTACTGCCTCAATCATGTTGATCAACCGTCTACGCGAATCCGGGTCACCCAGTGGTCATAGGCGGAATCGCGGCCTTCCGTGATGGCCGTTAGGCGCTCACGAATCGCGGTCATTACCGGCCGATTGCCAGGCATGTCGGTGGTCTCCACCCGGCGCACCGGGGTGACCTTGGCGGCGGTGCCACTGAGGAAAACTTCATCGGCCACAAACAGCTCGCTCTTATCGACAGGACGCTCCAGGGTGGGAATGCCCATGGCCTGGGCCAGTTCCAGCACGCTGGCCCGGGTGATGCCTTCAAGGATGTCCTGATCTACCCCGGGGGTGATAAGAACGCCATCTCGCACAATAAAAAGATTCATGCCGCTGGCTTCACTTACCTTGCCGCGACTATTGAGCAGCAAAGCCTCATCAAAACCGCTTTTTACAGCTTCTGTCTTGGCCAGGGAGCTGGTGATGTAGGCGCCACTGATCTTGCCGCGCAGGGGCAGGGAGCGGTCTTCCTGGCGGGTCCAAGAGGAGATGCGGCAACTCACACCCTCAGGGGCGAGGTAGTCGCCCAGCTCCAATCCATAGATGAGAAAATCGGTCTCAATATCGTGTAGCCGGGGGGCGATACCCAGATCACTGGTGTAAACAAACGGGCGTAAATAAACCGGACAGGTTGGTTTATTTGCCCGCAGGAAGGTAACGATCGCGTCGTGGATGGTTTCTTCTGGTAGCTCAGTGAGCAGCAGCCGAGCACTCTGGCTGAGGCGGCGGGTGTGGCGATCGGCGCGGAAAAGCAGGATCTCAGCCGGGTCGGTGGGATTGGGCAGGGCCCGCATGCCGCCAAAGGCTCCAGTGCCGTAGTGGAGGGCGTGGGTGGCCACCGACAGGGTGGCTTCGGCAAAGGGCACGCATCGGCCACCGAACCAGGCGTAGGGCAGGAACTGGTTCATGGTGAGGGCGAAGCGGGCGGTGCTGGCGCGACGGCCTGTGGCCGAGATGGACCGATCTTCTCACCGCAGCAAGCAGGATGGGGCGATGCATCGCTTGGCATCGGTACCTGGGGGAGGAGCAGCTGCCGATATCGGCGCGCTGGTGGAGCAGCCTGCCGCACCTGTGCTGCTGCTGAGCAGTGCCGACACCGACCTGCTGGCCATTGACCAGTTACTTGAGCGGGAACCCCAGCTGCTGAAAGCGGAGCTGCGCGGCCTAAACCTGGCGGCCCTGGCTCACCCGGCCCAGATCGACCACTACCTCAATTCCACGGTGCGCCACGCCCTGCTGGTGGTTGTGCGGTTACTGGGGGGCAGGGGTCACTGGAGTTATGGCTTGGAGCAGCTCCAGAGCTGGGCAGACAAAGCCCCAGAGCGGCAATTGCTTGTGCTGGCTGGCACGGCCGATGAGGAGCAGGTGCTGGCGGGGCTGGGCACCGTCGCCCCTGCGTTAGCAATCGGCCTGGCCCGCTGCCTGCGGGAGGGGGGACCCGCCAACCTGCGCCAACTGCTACGGGCTTTGCAGGCTCTGCTCGAAGGTCGGTCCCCAGCGCCGCCACGAGCCGAGCCCCTCGCCGATCCACTAGCCCATGATTGGCAGCAGGAGAAAGGCCCTCGCGTAGGCGTGATCGCCTATCGGGCCCTGCTTCAGGCCGGTGACCTGGCGCTGATGGATGCCACCCTGCTGGCCCTGCGCCAGGCGGGACTATGCCCGCGGGCGCTTTGGGTAAGCGGTCTACGGGATGGGGCGGTGCAGCGGGGCGTGGCCGACCTGCTGCAGCGGGAAGGAGTCCAGGCCGTGTTGTGCAGCACCTCCTTTGCCTCAGTGCAGTTTGAGGAGGCCGGCCTAGGGGCGCCGCTATGGGAGCAACTTGGTGTGCCTGTGCTGCAGCTGCTTTGCAGTAGCCAGCCCCGCAGCCGCTGGCAGACCAGCAGCATCGGCTTAGGCCCGACCGACCTCACCCTCCAGGTGGCCTTGCCAGAGTTGGACGGGCGGCTCACTACCCGCATTGGGGCCTTTAAGGAGACCGTGGGCGCCAGCGAGCGTCTGGCTTCGGCCCTGCAGCGCTACCAACCGGATCCGGAACGGCTGACCTGGATCGCCCAGCTCTGTGCCAACTGGATCCGGCTGCGCCAAACCCCAGCTGCCGAAAGGCGCGTTGCGCTTGTCCTGGCCAACTACCCAACCCGCAACAGCCGCCTCGCCAATGGCGTCGGACTCGATACGCCGGCTTCAACGGCCTTGATGTTGCAGTGGCTTGCCGGGGCTGGTTACAAATTGCAGGGCCCAGTGCCTGTTGATGGCGAAGCCTTGATCCAGATGCTGCTGGCTGGACGCAGCAACGATCCGGAAAGCGAGCACCGACCCGCCCTGACCCTGCTGCCCCTTGCCACATACCAGGCCTGGTATGCCTGCCTCCCCAGCGAGGGCCGCCAAAGGCTGGAGGCGGTGTGGGGACCGCCCGAACTCGATGTCGCTCTGGTTAGCGCCGCCGGAGCTGTACCCGGCTTCCCGATCCGGGGCTTGCAGCTGGGGCATGTGAGCGTATTGATCCAGCCCGACCGCGGTTACGACAGGGATCCGGCCCTCAGCTATCACAGCCCCGACCTGCCCCCCACCCACGCCTACCTAGCCCAATACCTCTGGCTGCGCCTTGAGTTTGGCGCCCATGCAGTGGTGCATGTAGGCAAGCACGGCAACCTGGAATGGCTGCCTGGCAAGGGATTGGGGCTGTCCGCCAGCTGTTTTCCGGAGTGGGCTTTAGGGCCGCTGCCACACCTTTATCCCTTCATCGTCAACGATCCCGGCGAAGGCTCCCAGGCCAAGCGGCGCAGCCAGGCGGTGATCCTTGATCACCTGACACCGCCCCTGGGGCGGGCGGGCCTGTATGGGGCGCTGCAGCGACTTGAGGTTTTGCTGGATGAGTATTGGGAGGCCTGTCAGCTCGGCAGTGAACGGGCAGGCCCCCTGCGCCAGACCCTGGCCAAGGAGCTCGAGAGCATGGAACTGCCGCTCGGTAGCGCCGCGGAACTCGATAGCCGGCTCGATGCAGCCGATGGCTACCTCTGCGAGCTCAAGGAGGCCCAGATCCGCCTGGGGCTCCACACCTTCGGCACCCTGCCGGAGCCCGATCGGCTGGCCGAGCTGCTGCTCTGCCTTGCCCGCTGTCCGTTGGCAGCGCAACCCGGCCTCACCCAGGCCCTGGCGCAAGACCTGCAGCTCAGCTTCGACCCCTGGGGCGATGAAGACAGCACGCCCCTAGGCCAGCCAGACCAGCAACGGCTCCAGGCCGCCTTTGGCGGAGAGCTACCGCGCCTGGTGGGAGATGGGGTTGCGCTGTTGGAGGCGCAAGCACTGACCTTGGTGGAGCAGGAGCTGGCCGGTTTGCAACAAAGCCAAGCCAAGGCTTCGCCCTTGGCTGGACCCAGGCTGCAGCGGGCGCTGCAGCACCTGCGCCAGGCCCTGCTGCCCCCCCTACTGGCCTGCGGCCGCGCCGAACGGGAAGCCTTCCTGCGGGGCCTGGAGGGGGAGCGCATTGCCGCAGGACCATCCGGAGCACCCACCCGCGGCCGACCAGATCTGCTGCCGACGGGGCGCAATTTTTACAGCGTCGACCTGCGCGGGCTACCCACTGAAGCGGCCTGGGACCTGGGCCGACGCAGCGCCGAATTGCTGCTGGAACTGCACCTTCAGGAACAGGGGGAGCACCTGAGCAGCTTGGCCCTATCGGTTTGGGGCACGGCAACGATGCGCAATGGCGGCGAGGACATCGCCCAGGCCCTGGCCCTACTTGGCGTGCGACCGGTTTGGGATGGACCAACCCGCCGCATGGTGGATCTGGAGGTGATTCCCCTGAGCCTGCTGGGCCGTCCGCGGGTGGACGTGACCCTGCGCATCTCAGGACTGTTCCGCGACGCCTTCCCCCAACTGGTGGGGTGGGTCAACCGGGCCACTGAACTGGTAGCCGCCCTAACCGAACCAGAGGCGGACAACCCCCTCGCCGCCGCCTATCACCGCGAAGGCCACAGCGCCCGCATCTACGGCTCAGCGCCAGGCGCCTACGGGGCAGGACTGCAGGGCCTGATCGACAGCGGCCACTGGGAGGAACGGGCTGACCTGGGCGAGGCTTTTTTGAACTGGAGCAGCTGGCGTTACGACAGCCAGGCTGGGGCTTCTGGGCAGGCTGGCATCGAAGCCCAGGCCGACCGGAGCGGCCTGGAGCAGCGGCTCAAGGCGGTGCAGGTGGTGTTGCACAACCAGGACAACCGGGAGCACGATCTGCTCGATTCCGACGACTACTACCAGTTTCAGGGAGGCTTGAGTGCAGCGGTGGAACGGGTCTCAGGGCAGCGCCCAGCACTTTGGTTTGGCGACCATTCCCGAGCTGCCAGGCCCCGGCTGCACCGGCTGGAGCGGGAATTTGACAAGGTGCTGCGCAGCCGCGTGCTCAACCCCCGCTGGATCGAAGCGATGAAAGGCCATGGCTACAAAGGCGGCTTCGAAATGGCTGCCAGCCTCGATTATTTGTTTGCCTACGACGCCAGTACCGGCCGAGTCCCCGACTGGGGCTACGGCGCCATCTGCGACCAGTGGCTCGGGGATCAGACAGTGCGTGATTTTCTGGTGCAGAGCAATCCCTGGGCCCTGCGCGACATGGCCGAACGGCTACTGGAAGCCCACAACAGGGGGCTGTGGGAAGGGGCACAAAAAAACCAGCTGGAGCAGTTGCGCCAGCTGGTTCTTGATAGCGAAAGTCTGATTGAGCAGTGCTAAGGCAACCAAGCCAACTTGATCAACCTTTTAATTCTCTGCTCATGCGTTTGAAGGGATCAATGTCGCCAGCTTTGCCGCTGGCCTGCTGGCTGATCTGGACCTGCGGGCTTGCCATCGCAGCGGCCTGGGCCTGAGCTTGAGCCTGCTCCTGCTCCTGCTTTATCGCTGCAGTACCACCAGGCACATTCACGCCCATGGCAGAACCTTTCATGCGCTGATCAAGCTCCGCCTGGGACATGGTTTGGGCGAAGGTCTTCTTAACCGGCTTTGGGACACCTCGGGTGAGATCAAAGGCTTGTTCAGCCTGGCTACTCTGGCCACCCAATCCATCAGACACCCGCTCCAGCCGCGACTCCATCGAAGCCACTTCTGCCACCATCTCCTTGTTGCCGGGGCTATCAGCCGTGCCCGGGAAGGTGCGGCGAATGGTGTTGGAGCGCCGCATGAAATCAACGTTGCCCATGCTGCTGGAAGCGTCGGCGTCCAGGAAGAAGGTTTCAACCTCCTTTTTGGGCTGGGGGGTCTTCGGGGCGGCGGCGTTGCCGTCGCGGGTGGCGAACAGGCGATCAAACAAACCCATCGTCTGCCAGGGGTAAGCGTCAGGAAACCCTAGCGGCCGAGAAGCGCTAGTCCATGGGTATCGGTACCGCAACTCATCAAAAGGCCACGTTGCTGCAGCTCAGCAGCAATCGCCTCGCACACCAGAGGCGTTGGTGTCCAGCGCGGCTGCATCTGGTAGTCGTACCAAGCCTCGGCGCCATCAAAACCGAGACGATCGGCGGCGGCGATCAACCGCTGGAAGGGCAGGCGATAGCGGGCGGGATGGGCAAGTAGCAGCAGACCCCCCGCTTGGCGCCCCGCCTCCAGCACCGCCTCAGCCTGGAGCGCTGGCCCCACCAGCGCCCGCCCCTGCAGATAGGGCTCAAGGCTGGGGTGATCGGCATCAAAGCCAAGCACCAGCACATGCACCAAGCACCCCTCGAGCAGGCAGCTGATTTCCACACCTCGCCAGAAGCTGGGCACGGCACGGCCCTCGCTAGCCGCCGCCATAAAAACCTCCATGGCAGGCCCGTGGGCGGCCAGGCTGTGGTGATCGGTGATGGCTAGGTGCTCCAGGCCGAGTTCTAGGGCCTGCTGGGCCAGCTCAAGGGGAGTCAGGCTGCCGTCACTGCAGATGGTGTGGCAGTGGAAATTGACCCGGCTAGGGCAGCAGGCCGGCGTCAGCTGGCGGAGTACGTGCCGCAAGGGGTGATCAGGCACGAGTTCAGGCATTCGCGGACAACCGCTCCGCCCGCAGCCGCCGCCAGCGGGCATAAAACTGAATCGATGCGGCCATGAAGACCACCAGGGCCACGATGAACCAGGTGGCAGCGCCGGTGGGGAATTGGTTTTTGAACACCACCAGCATCACCACGATCACCAGCAGCAGGGTGGGCAACTCGTTTAAGGCCCGCAATTGCTTAGGGCTCCAACTGCAGGCTCCCCTGTTGAGCTGGCCCATCAACCGATAGCAAAAGGCGTGGTAAGCCAGCAAGGCAGCCACGAAGGCCAACTTGGCGTGCATCCAGCCCTGCTGCAGCCAGGCGGGATTCACGCTCAGTAAACCAGCCGCACAGACCACTGCGACCACCATGCCGGGGGTGGTGATGATGTTGGCCAGACGGCGCTCCATCAAGCCGTACTGGGCCTGGAAAGCCGGCCGCAGCGACTCCTCCAGCTCCTCAGCCTCGCGGTGATAGATGAACAGCCGCACCAGATAGAAAAGCCCGGCAAACCACACAACCACCCCCACGATGTGGAGAGTCTTGAACCAGAGGTAGGCCTCGGCGGGCCAGCTCAGGGTCAATAAGGGCATGGCGGCAGTTCAAGCAAGGGCCAACAAACTAGGGCCGCAGCAGTCAGTGGGCTGAAGCAGTCAGTGAGCCGCAGCTGTGGCCCGGATCGCCGCCAGCTCGTCGGGGGGGATCTTCTCGAGCTGCTTCATCACCAGCCCCATGCGGTGATTACGGCGCAGTCCCTCTTGGTTGCGAGCCAGGAAATCCCAATAGAGCGCGTTGAAGGGACAGGCATCCGCTCCAGTGCGCTGCTTCGGGTTGTAGCGACAGCCCTTGCAGTAGCTGCTCATCCGATTGATGTAATTGCCGCTGGCGGCGTACGGCTTGCTGGCCAGCATGCCGCCATCGGCAAACAACCCCATGCCGAGCACGTTGGTTTGCATCACCCAGTCGTAGCCATCAATGAACATGCGGTGAAACCAAGCGGTGAAGGCCTGGGGATCGAGGCCGGCGATCAAGCCGTAGTTGGCTAGGACCATCAAGCGCTGGATGTGGTGGGCGTAGCCGCTTACCTCGAGTTCGGCCAGCACCGTGTCCATGCAGGCCATGCCACTGCCGCCCAGCTGCTCTAGCCAGCCCGGCAACGGACGGTTAGCGCCGAAGTGATTTCGGGCGGGATAGTCGGCGCCAAACCACCAGTAGAGGCCGTGGGTGTATTCACGCCAGCCCAGGATCTGGCGAATCACCCCTTCCAGGCAGGCAAGGGGCGTACCCCGCTCCAGCCCGGCCTGCTCCAGCCGACGGATCACCTCAAGCGGCTGCAACAGGCCAATGTTGAGATAAGGGGAGATCAGGGCGTGCCACAGGGTGGGCTGGCCGCTGACCATGGCGTCCTGGAACGGGCCGAAGCCATCGAGCCGCGTATCGATGAAATGCTCCAGCACCGCCAGCGCCTGGGTGCGGGTAACTGCCCACCCAAACGTCGCACTAATCCCAGGCAAGCCAGGTTCAGAGGCGGCCTCAAGCTCCTGAGCCAGCTGGTCCACCTTGGCAATCACGGCCCGGGTGATTGCATCTGGCGCAAAGACCAATGGTTCAGGCCCCACCAGCCCCTTTGGCGGTGCCTTGCGATTCTCCTGGTCGTAGTTCCACTGTCCACCAAGCGGCTGGCCGTCATCGCCCATCAGCACGCCAAAACGCTTGCGGCCCTCCCGGTAGAACAATTCCATGCGCAGCTGCTTGTAGGGAGCAGCCCAGGCGCCGAAATCATCCCGGCTCCAGAGAAAAGCATTGGAGAGGTGCCACACCAGGGGCGTAGGCAGGGGCAGCCGTTCAATCGCTTCACGAAAGGGGCGCTCGGCTGGCTCCATCAGATGCAGCTCGCTGATCTCGTGCTCGGCCAGCCAATCCTTCAGCGCCTCAGCAAAGGTCGGGGCCTCAAGCAGATCCACCGTCCAACCGCGCTGGCTCAGCTCGGCCGCGAAGTGCCGCATGGCACTCCACACCAGCACAAGCTTCTGGCGGTGATAGCGGCGTTGCCGCAGCACCGAGCTGCTCTCAATCAGCAATACCCGGGCGGTTGCAGGGGTGTGGGCTGCCAAAGCTGCCTGGAGGGGGTCCAGCTGGTCGCCCAGCACCCAGATGCCAATCACGCTCAGGCCTCACCAGCCAGCCGGCAGGCACGGCGGGCTACGGCCGCGGCATAGCCCCGCTCCACCGGACCAGCCAGGGGGCTGAGCACCCCATTGCGGCAATCCACCACCAGACGCTCGTGCTGACCCTGCTGGTCGTTTACCCGCAGCCGCAGCTGCCAGTGATGCTTAGCGCTGCGGTGGATCTCATCACCACAGACGGGCCCAACGCAGATGCCGGGGGCGCCGAGGGCCGGCGGCGTTAGGGCAGGTGAAAAAAGCAGCAGCAGCCCCAGGGCCAAGGGCAGTAGCAGCAGGGAAGCCAGACGCCTCAACTGGCCAACTCCTCGCTAACGAGCTCGTCACTTGGGTGAAAGTAATCCCACACCTGGCGGGCCAGGGCCGGCCCCACTCCCGGGGCAGCGGCGATCTGCTCTGGACTGGCCAACTGGATGGCATCAATCGAGCGGAAGTGGGCCAATAACTCCTTGACCCGTTTCGGTCCCAGGCCAGGAATATCGGAGAGGCGCGAGCGCTTCATCCTCTCGCCCCGCTGCTGGCGATGGAAGCTCACAGCGAAACGATGGGCCTCATCGCGCAGACGACGCAACAGCTGCACACCCAGCTGGTCGGGCTCACTCTCCAGGGGCTGCTTGGCCCCTGGCATAAACACCTCCTCCCGCTGCTTGGCCAGGGAACAAACCACCAGCTCTTCGTGCAGATTCAGCTCTCGCAGGGCCTCCATCACCGCCGAGAGCTGGCCCTTGCCGCCGTCAATCATCACCACATCTGGCCAATCATTGAGGCCACCGGTGTGGAGCGTGGTGTTGGCGGCCCGCCGGAGCTCGCCCAGGTCGGCACCCTCGGCCTTGGCCTGGGCCCAGCGGCGGAAGCGGCGGCGCATGATCTCGGCCATGGCCATGAAGTCGTCGGAGTGGCCTGAGCGGATCGAGCTGCTTTGAATCTTGTATTTGCGGTAGTGCTGCTTGGCCGGCAGCCCATCGATGAACACCACCTGGGAGGCCACGGCGTCGCTGCCCTGGATGTGGCTGATGTCGTAACCCTCAATGCGCCGTGGTGGGCTGGGCAGCTCCAGCAGCTGGGCCAGGTCTTCGGTGGCCAACAGTTGCTGCTCGGCGCCGCGCTGGGCCCGCTTCAGTTCGTAGCTGGCATTGCGCTCCAGCAGCTCGATCAGATCGGCTTTCTGCTGCCGCTGGGGCACGGCAAGTTTCACCTTGCGGCCGCGGCGCTCCGCCAGCCACTCCTCGATCAGGGGCTGCTGGGGTAGGGCGTGCTGCAGCAGCAGCTCGGGGGGAATCTCCACCGGCTCCACCTGGCTGTAGTGCTCCTCCACCACCCGCTGCAGGATGCGGCCGGGCTCCAGGGGCTGGCCATCGGCGCCTACGGCATCAGCGGTGAAGCCAAGCCGCCCCACCAGCTTGCCGGCCCGCATCTGGAACAGCTGCACCGCCGCCACCCGCTCATCGGCGGCTAAGGCCACCACATCACGGCTCACCGAGCTGTCGCCGAGGCTCATCTTCTGATCAGCGGTGAGGGTGTCGATGCCCTGCAGCTGGTCGCGCACCCGCGCGGCGCTCTCGAAGTCAAGCCGCTCGGCATATTTGCCCATCTGCTCATTCAGCAGCTCAAGTAGCTCCTCGTTGCGCCCTTGAAACACCATCGCCACCTGGCGCAGGGTGAGGTGGTAGGCCTCGGAGCTGATCTTTTCCTGGCACACCCCTGGGCAGCGGCCGATGTCGTAGTTGAGGCAGGTGCGCTCCCTGTAGAGCGGCTGGGGTCGCTGACGCAGCGGAAAAACCCGCTTCACCAGGGTGAGGGTGCGGCGCAGCAGGCCCACATCCACGTAGGGCCCGTAAAAGCGATCCAGGGGCGAGCGAAACCGCCGCCGCCGGGTGATGAAGATGCGCGGGTAGGCCTCGCTCCAGGTGATGCAGAGATAGGGATATTTCTTGTCGTCTTTCAGCAGCACATTGAAGTGCGGCTGGTTCTGCTTGATCAGGTTGGATTCGAGCGCCAGCGCCTCGGCTTCACTGTCGGTGACGATGAATTCGATCTCACACACCTGGCGCACCATCAGGGAGATGCGCGGGCTGTGGCCATGGCCGCTACCGCTTTGGAAATAACTGCGCACCCGATTGCGCAGCACCTTGGCCTTGCCGATGTAGAGGATGCGATCGCTGGCATCGCGCAGCAGATAGCAACCCGGCTCGGAGGGCACCTCCTTGAGCCGGACCTTGAGGCGTTCGGGTTGCTGCAGCAGGGGCAGGCTCAACCGCCGTATTGCCAGCCGGTGCTGCCGAGCTCAAGGGCAGCACCATCGCGGTGCAGGGTGGCCGTCTTCACCTCGCCCACGAACACGGTGTGGTCGCCATGGGCCACCTGACCCACCAGCTCACATTCCACCGCACCAAGGGCGTTGTCGAGAATCGGCAAGCCCAGCTCACCGAGGCTGAAGGGGGCTGCATCGAAGCGACCGCCCATGCCTTTTTGGGGTTTGAAGAAAACTGCGGCCAGGTCCTTCTGGTCAGCGGCAAGGACGTTCAGGGAAAATTTCTTGGTGCGCTGAATGATGCCGTTGCTGGTGCTGTCGGCCCGCACAGCCATCACCACCAATGGCGGCTCAAAGGAGCCTTGGGTCACCCAGCTGGCGGTGAAGCCATTGACCTCATCCCCCTCAGCTACGCCGCAGATGAACACGCCATGGGGAATTTTGCGCAGCAGGGTTTTCTTGGCTTCGGCGTTAAGGGCGGCGTTAAGGGCCATGGCGGCAAGAGCGCTAAGAACTACATCCACCCTAGAAACGCCTCGGGCACCCATAGGCTGGCCCGATGCGCGCCCTCTACCCCGGCAGCTTCGATCCCCTCACCCTGGGCCACCTCGACCTGATCGAGAGGGCAGCACGCCTGTTTGACGGCGTGGTGGTGGCCGTGCTGCAGAACCCCAGCAAGCAGCCGGCCTTCAGCCTCGAGCAACGCCTGGAGCAGATCGGCACCGCCACGGCCCATCTCCCGGGGGTTGAAGTGGGCAGTTTTGATGGCCTCACCGTCGATTTCGCCAGTCGTTGCCAGGCCCAGGTAATTCTGCGGGGCCTGCGCGCCCTGAGCGACTTTGAATTCGAGTTGCAGATCGCCCACACCAATAAGAGCCTGGCCCCCCAGGTGGAAACCCTGTTTCTGGCTACTGCTGTGCACCACAGCTTCCTGAGCAGTTCAGTGGTGAAGGAGGTGGCTCGCTTTGGCGGCGATGTGCGTCACATGGTGCCCCCCAGAGTGGCGGAAGACCTGTGCAGGCTTTTTAATCGGACATCTGTTTAGAGCTGTACATGACCGAGCCCACCATCACCGTGCTGGATCAGCTCGATCAGCTGGAGGAGATCGTGCTGGAGGGCAGCCGCATTCCGTTCAGCGGCGGACGGCTGGTCAATGAGCAGGACGCCATTGAGGTGATGGATGCCCTGCGGGAATCGTTGCCGGGCCAGCTGCAGCAGGCCGTAGCGCTAATCCGCCAGCGTGAGGAATTTATTGGCCAGGCGCGACAGCAATCAGACGAGATCATTGCTGCTGGCAAAAGGGAGCGGGAGCAGCTGATCAACTCTGCCGCCATTCGTCAGGAGGCGGAGCGGCAGGTGGGTGAGCTGCGGGATCAGGCCCGCCAGCAGTGCGAGCAGCTGATGTTGCAAGCCCGCCAGCAGGTTGCCCAGGCTGAGCAGGAGCACCAGGCCCGCACGGCCCAGATGGAGCAGCAATTTGCGCTCCGCCGTCAGCAGCTCGAACAGGAAACGGCTGAGCGCAACCGCCAGCTGCTCGAACAGCACGATCGCAATCGTCAACAGGCGATGGCTGAACTTGAGCAGATCCGCCAAGAGGGAGTGAGGGTGCAGCGCGATAGCCAGGCAGAAGCGGAGCGGGTGCACAACGACGCCCTGCAGTTCCGCCAGCAGACCCAGCAGCAATGCGACGCCCTGGTGAGCCGCAGCCGCCAGGAGTCGGCCGCCATTCAAGAGGGTGCCAACCGCTACGCCGAGCAGGTGCTGGGCGAACTCGAGGGCAGGTTGAAGGAGATGAGCCAGGTGGTACTGGGAGGCCGCCGCGAGCTGGTGCGACTCCAGGCGCCAGAAGCTGCCGCGCCAGCTGTAGAGGAGACGACGGGCCGCCGCCGCCGGGTAGCCAACACTCTCAAGCAGCTAGCGGGCTAGGGGGGGCACAGCTGGCTGTTTTGCGCTTGACGCAACACCTTGCCAATAGTGACGTTGGGCGAGCTGGCGCCATTACTGATGGCACTTACGTAGCGGGGCCCAGCTGCAGTCATCAGCACGCCACTGATGGAGCGCACTCCGCTGATCGTGCCTGTTTTTCCAAAGAACTGCCCTTGCAGGGAGGTGCCCACATAAAGATTGCGCAGGGTGCCCCGCTGGCCCGCAACCGCCATCGACGCCAGATAGGCGCGGCCGTAGGGGTGCTGATCCATGCGCATAAGCAGCGCAGCTAAGAAGCGGCTGGTGAGTCGGTTGGCGCGGTCGAGGCCGCTGCCATCGGCAACGCGAACACCCTGCATCGGCAGGCCCTGTTCGGTGAGCCAGAGCATTTCAAGCTGGGTGGCTCGGGCCAGATCCCAGGTACCAGCGCCCTGCCTCAGCAGTACTTCGGCGGTGAAATTGTGGCTTTCGGTGTTAGCCAGGCTCAGCAGGTTGTGCATCGGAGCCGATGGCTCCTGATGCAGCAGCACCGCATCAGCGGGCAGGGGAGCGCGAGCCGAAACCAGTGACACCTGCGCCTTGGCCCCCCGCTGAACCATGGTTTTCTGCAGCAGGGTCTGTAGTCGCGAAGGCGGATTCATCACCGCCTCGTTGATGGCATTGCTGGTGACCGCCAGCCGGGTGATCGGCGCGCCGTAGGCGTAGTAGCGGTCATCTGGGTGCCAACCTTGGGGCCACCAGGCCTGGCGAGGCTCCTCGGCGATCTGCAACCGCACCAGCGAAGGCGTCTCACCACTGCTGCCACCCGATCCCATCGCCAACATGGCGAATCGCTGCAGCTGGGGCAGGGCCAGGTCGGGGTCGCCCTCTCCGGTGAGGCGGAAGCTGCCATCACCCAGCCGCCAGAGCTGGGTATTAAGGCGATAGTCAGGGCCCAATCGGTCTAGGGCGTAGGCCGTGCTCACCAGCTTCTGATTGGAAGCAGGAATGCGGGGCCGGGTGCCGTTGAGGTCGGCCAGCAGGCGGCCCTGGGCATCGGCAATGGTGATGCTCCACACAGAAGCCTCGCCTGCCACGGTGGCAAGCAGCCGCTGCTGCAGCGCCGGACAGCTCAGCTGAGCCTGAAGCTGGGGCAGGCCAACCGGTGGGGGCAGGGGCGGCAAGGACGCCAGGGGCACCTGCTGGGCCAAGGGCACCTGCTGGGCCAAGGGCACCTGCTGGGCCAAGGCAGTGGCTGGCGCACCCGCCAAAACGAGCACTAGGGCATGAACACCAGAAAGGCGCAGCAGAAGCTGACGCTTAGCAGGGGTTTTGAGAGGGGCCATCTCAGCCACCTCCAACCTGGAGGCCGCTAACCGTGCCGCCCACGCGGAATTGCTCCCCCTCTATTTCCACTGGGGCACCAATCTTGATGGTTTGGTTGCCAAAAACCACACCGCCAGCACTCTTGCGGCCCTGGCCCTGGAGCACAAAACGAGCATCGAGGCTGCCCAGGGTTGCCTGGTTGGGGTCCACAGCCGTCACCACCGATCCGTTGGGTTGGACCGCCACCAGGCGCCGCTGCAGGGGCAATACCTGCTTGATCGCCACCGAGCCATGGGGCTGGTTACGGATCACGATTGCAACCTTGCCCTCCTCCTGGGCGGCCTGAATCAAGGCCCTGGGATCAGCAACCGGCACGCCACGCACATCCACCAGCACGGTGACTGGGGTGAGGCCACCGGTGGCCTGAGCCACCGCTCCGCTCAGCTTGGGGCTCCAGATCACCCCTGCGGCAGCCAGGAGCACCGCAACTCCGGCTCCGATGTCAACAAGGCTCCAGGAGCGTCCTTTTGCTGCAGGGCTCTGGTCGCTCTCGGAAGCCATCGACAAGGTCTGCGTTTGGCGAAGTGTACGGAGGCTGGCCGGTTAGATCCAGTGCAAGTGGGTCCGCAGGGGGCTAGTTGCGCAGGCCTTCGATGAAAGCGTCCATGACTTTGAGGTTGGCGCCGAGCCCCAGGCCGGCTTCACCCGCCATGGCTAACGCCCGTTGCTCCATGTCTGGCTTCTGGTCGAAATTGCAAACAAAGCGATAGCCATCGGCATCGCAGCGATACAGCTCCCACATCCCCGGACAGGCCCGACGCAGGGCCCCATCTCCTGTTGGAATCAGGGCATAGGCGCTCTGCCAGCCGGACAGAAAACCCTTGCGACGCTCCCGAGCCACACTGCCGATACCGATGGCCGCATCCTCGAGGTTGCCGTTTAACAGCAAAACAACTCCGCGGTGCAGGGCGCATACCTGCTCCACCTCCTCGTAGTCGGCGGGGGAAGGTGCCACCAGCAGCAGCACGCCCTCGCTGCCGCCGTCAGCCTGCTGAAGGCGCATCTGATCGCGCAGGCTGGCAATTCGGGTTGCAAAATCAGGGGCATCGCGTTGGGCAAGGGCAGTGGCGCCGGCATCGGCACAAAGCAGCCTCAGGCTGGGTGCGCCGGAACTAAGACCAGCCTGCAATCGCAAGGCCAAAGGGAGCAATCGCAGGCCCTCGAAACGGAGCTCGACACTCCAAAGCCCCTTGGCTCCTGCTGCCAAGGCGCTCTGAATCGCCGCCAGTGCTTCAGCTTCGGCGCTGCGCAGATCGGGGGGGAGCATTAGGCCGTCAACGGATGCTCCGACGCTAACGAGGCCGCAAGCGCCACCTGCAACGCCTGGACCAGGGCCTCAAGATCGGCGGCGCAATGCCAGGGCCCGAGGCTGATGCGCAGGCCACTTGCGGCGTCGGCCTCGCCATAGCCCAGGGCTCGGAGCACGGAGCTGGCAGCCGATCCAGAGCTGCTACAGGCCGAACCGCTGCTCAGGGCGAAGCCCTGGCGGGAGAGCTCACGCACCAAGTTCCGGCCGGAAAGCGGCAGGCCAGCGTCGCTAGCCACCAGCAGGCTGAGGTGGTGAGGCAGGCGGGAGTCGCCCGGGGGCGGACCGCTCAACCGCAGCCCGGGAAGGCTCAAAAGCCGATGCAGCACGGAGTCGCGCAGGGGTGCCAGCGAAGGCGTGGCACAGCTGAGCTCCAGGGCCTTGGCGAAGCCGCTCAACAGCACCACAGGTTCGGTGCCGCCACGCCTACCGCCCTCTTGGCCGCCACCACCAAGCTGGCCCTGGAGGGCGAGGCCACGACGCACCAGCAGCAAACCAACCCCCCTGGGGCCCTGCAGCTTGTGGGCCGCCCCACTCAAAAAATCAATGGGCAGCTGGCGAAAATTGATCGGCAGGTGGCCCAGAACCTGCACCGCATCAACGTGCAGCAGCACCCCCTCCCGCCGGCAACAGGCCCCGATCGCCTCAATCGGCTGGAGGCTGCCAACCTCGTTTTGGCCCCAGATCACCGAGACCAGACGGGTTGGAGGCACCAGCAAGCCATCGAGGGCGTCGAGATCAAGCAATCCCTGCCTATCCACCGGCACCGCTTGGACGCTCCAGCCGCGCTGCTGCAGTTGGGCAGCTGCCGCCAGCGTGGCGGGATGCTCGACCGCCGATATCACCAGCCGGCCGGGTGTGAGGCCAGCAGCAGCGCCGAGCAGGGCCAGATGAATGGCCTCGGTACCACCGGAGGTCACCACCAGTTCATCTGGCTCGCAGCCCAGCCCAGCAGCCAGGCTTAGGCGCGAGCGTTCGAGCTGCTCTGCTGCCGCAAGGCCAGGGGCGTGGAGGCTTGAGGGGTTAGCCCAGGCCGTGGCCTGGGCAAGGGCCATGGCCTCCAGCACCTCAGTGGCGGTGGGAGTGGTGGCGCTGGTGTCGAAGTAGCCAGCCAGGGCTGGCAGCTGACTGGCCGAATAGCCCACCTAGCCTCCCTGGGCTTGATCCAGCTCAAAGCGGGAGCGAATCCGCGATTCAAGGGAATTGGTGGCCAGTGCCACCAGGTCGTCGAGGGAGCTGCTGTTGAGCAGGGCATCAACCCTGGCCCTGGCTTCGGCTGAAGGGCAGGCTTCAGGTCGGATGCAGCCATTGATGCAGACGCTGGCGCAGTCGACTGCAGGCGAGGCGTCTGGAGAAGCGTCTGGTTGCTGTTGCACCGGGGCGGCGGCCTCGAGTTCACAGGGCTCATCGCCCCAGAGCTCGGGGGTCACGACGCCATCAAAAACAGCCACAGCGGGGCCCGCCATAAACACATGACCACTGGCTACATCCCAATCAATTTCCAGGGGCCCGCCTGGGAGATCGAGGCGCGCGCAGCGTTCAGCCAGCCCCAGCAGATGGGCTACCACGAGGGTGGCGCAAGCACCGGTGCCGCAGGCCAAGGTGGGGCCCGCTCCGCGCTCCCACACCCGCATCACCAGGTGAGTGCGACTGATTACTTGAACGAAATGAACGTTGGTGCGGGCGGGGAATGCGGGGTGAACCTCGAATGCCGCGCCATAACGCTCCAAATCCACCGCCTCAACGTCGTCAACGGGGATCACAACGTGGGGATTGCCCATACCGGCCGCCCCGACCGCAAACGAGGTGCCAGCCACTTCCAAGTTGCCCTGGGCCAGCCCGTTATCGCCGCAAGGCAAGGTGGTCGGAATACCTTCAGGATCGAGAAAGGGGGCTCCCATGTCGACGCGGATGCTGCCGTCCTGACGCAGCTCGGGAACGATGCGCCCCGCCAAGGTTTCGATCTGCCATTGACGCCCGGGAACATCGTCATCGCTATCGGCCAGAAAGCGGGCCAGGCAGCGCATGCCATTGCCACACATCTCAGGTTCCGTGCCATCGGCGTTGAAGATCCGCATGCGCAACTCCCCGCCCTGGCGGGGCGGCAGGGCCAGGATCACACCGTCAGCGCCAACCCCGAAGCGGCGGTCGCAGAGGCGCTGAATACGGTCCGGGGTGAGGCCGTAGCTGGCATCGGTGCTGGAGGCTCCCCTGCCATCAAGCATAAGAAAATCATTTCCCAGGCCTTGATATTTGCTGAACTGGAGCACGATGGGGGCGAGCGCAGCCACAGCTAGATCTTATGCAGAGCTTTTTCGAGAAGCGGGCCACCGCCCTCGATACCTCGCAACCCAGCATTCGGCATTTGCAGGATCTGATTCGCCATAAAACCCCGGTGGCGGTCCAGGTGCCGGGTGTGGGGGAGCTTGAGGGAATCCTGCATTGGCAGGACATCGACTACCTGGCCCTCAAGCAGGACGAAAATCGTCCCCTCACCCTGATCAATCGTGCGGCCGCGGCGACGATCCGTGCGCTCGGCTGAGCAGGAGTCATCCAACTGGGCTGTGGCACGATCAAAGCCCTGATCCAGCCTGGCTGCCGTGAGCGACGCCCCCCGCTACCAACCCCAGGCCCTCGAATCGCGCTGGCAGCAGCACTGGGAGAGCG
The DNA here is from genome assembly GCF_024346235.1 of Cyanobium sp. BA5m-21. Taxonomy (NCBI): domain Bacteria; kingdom Bacillati; phylum Cyanobacteriota; class Cyanophyceae; order Synechococcales; family Prochlorococcaceae; genus Cyanobium; species Cyanobium sp. BA5m-21. The sequence continues at coordinate 19,531 of NZ_JAGQCO010000001.1, read as the reverse complement.
CGGCTCAGCACCGCACGCCAGCCATGCTGGATGGGTCCTGCGGCGACAGCTATTACGCCCTGTCGATGTTCCCCTATCCATCGGGGAACCTGCATATGGGTCACGTGCGCAATTACGTGATCACCGATGTGATCGCCCGGGTGCAACGTTTACGGGGCAAGCAGGTGCTGCATCCGATGGGTTGGGATGCCTTTGGTTTACCAGCCGAAAATGCGGCCATCGAGCGGGGAATTGAACCCGGCATCTGGACCGATCAAAACATCGCCTCGATGCGGGAGCAGCTGAAGCGGCTTGGCCTCTCCATCGACTGGGATCGAGAGCTAGCTACCTGCCATAGCGACTACTACCGCTGGACCCAGTGGTTATTTCTGCAGTTTCTAGATGCAGGGCTCGCTTACCAGAGAGACGCAAGTGTCAACTGGGATCCCATCGACCAAACGGTGCTTGCCAACGAACAGGTGGACGGCGAGGGCCGCTCCTGGCGTTCCGGAGCCCTGGTGGAGAAACGCAAGCTGCGCCAGTGGTTTCTCAAGATCACCGCCTACGCCGACCAACTGCTGGACGATCTGCCCAAGCTCGAGGGTTGGCCGGAGCGGGTGCGCACCATGCAGGCCAACTGGATTGGCCGCAGTACGGGCGCCGAGCTGCACTTTGAGGTTGTGGATTCATCTGGCGCCGGCACCGGTGAACAGATCACCGTGTTCACAACACGCCCGGACACCATCTTTGGCGTCAGCTACCTGGTGCTGGCCCCAGAACACCCCCGGGTAGCTGGACTGACCACCGCCGAGCAGACGATCCACGTGCAGGCTTTCTGTGATCTGGTGAGCCGCCAAAGCGAGCTTGAGCGCACGGCCGACGACAAACCCAAACGGGGTGTGTCGATCGGTGCCCGGGTGCGCAACCCAGCCAATGGCGCCCTTATCCCCCTCTGGATCGCCGACTACGTCCTCGCCGACTACGGCACCGGCGCAGTGATGGGGGTCCCTGCCCACGACCAGCGCGACTTCGTATTCGCGCGGCAGTACGAATTGCCGGTGCAGCAGGTGATCATTCCCCAGGGCAGCGACGAGCACGCCTTCGAAGGTGGTGCCTGGACAGAAGCCGGGGTTTTGATCCACTCCGGTTGCTTCGATGGTTTACCAAGCGGTGAAGCCAAAAGGGCGATCACCGAGGCAGCTGCGGGTCAGGGTTGGGGCAATGCCAAGGTGCAGTTTCGTCTGCGCGACTGGCTGATCTCGCGCCAGCGCTACTGGGGCTGTCCCATCCCGGTGATCCACTGCGAAAGCTGCGGTGTGGTGCCCGTACCGGCCGAACAGCTGCCGGTGGAGCTGCCGGTGGGGGCCAACCTTGAGGGCAAGGGCGGATCGCCCCTAGCCCAATTAGAGAGCTGGGTGAACGTGGACTGCCCTTGCTGCGGCAAGGCGGCGAAGCGTGAGACCGACACCATGGACACCTTCATGTGCTCCAGCTGGTATTTCCTGCGCTACAGCGATCCCCACAACACAGACCTTCCGTTTACACGCGAGGCCGTGGACCGCTGGTTGCCGGTTGATCAATACGTGGGCGGGATCGAGCACGCGATCCTCCACCTTCTCTATGCCCGCTTCTTCACCAAGGTGCTGCGAGACCGGGGCCTGCTGGGCTTCGATGAACCCTTCATCCACCTACTTACCCAGGGGATGGTTCAGGGCATTACCTACAAGAACCCCCACTCCGGCAAATACATCGCACCGGGCGATGTTGTCGATCCAAGTGACCCCCGTGATCCAATCAGTGGTGAAGTGCTAGAGACTTTCTACGAAAAAATGTCGAAGTCGAAGTACAACGGCGTCGACCCTGCCCAAGTAATTGATAAGTATGGCGCTGATACGGCCCGGATGTTCATCCTGTTCAAGGCTCCACCGGAAAAAGATCTGGAATGGGATGACGCCGATGTGGAAGGCCAGTTTCGGTTTTTACAGCGCCTGTGGCGGCTGGTGGATGGGGCCTGCGCCCGGGACCTGCAGCTGTCAGGTGTAGGGAGGGCGGTTGAGCAAACTACGGCCCAGTTTGCCAACACAACACTGACTGCATCTGAGCTGGAGCTGCGCCGGGCAGTGCACACGGCCATAGCCGAGATCAGTGAGGACCTCGATGGTGAATATCAGTTTAATACCGCCATTTCTGAGTTAATGAAGCTCAGCAATGTGATGGCTGAACATCTCGAGGCCGCCACTGCGCCCGTAGCTAAAGAGGCATTGCACACCTTGCTGGTGCTCCTGGCTCCGTTTGCCCCCCACCTGGCGGAGGAGCTTTGGCTGCGTTTGGGCGCCAATCCAGACAACAACTGCAGCATCCACGCTCAGAGCTGGCCGCACCCAGACCCTGCAGCCCTAGTGCGCGAAACTATTGATTTGGTTATTCAGGTCAAGGGCAAGATGCGAGGCAGCTTGGCGGTGCCCGCCAACGCTGATAAAGCAACCCTTGAACAGCTGGCGCTCAATAGCGAAATCGCACAAAAATGGCTGGAGGGCAAGCCCCCCAGCCGGGTAATCGTGGTGCCTGGAAAGCTGGTGAATCTGGTGCCCTAGAACCACTCAGCCACCGCTTCTTCAGCGGTGTTGACATTGGCGTGCGGGGTAGTGCGGACGAATTCAAGAGTGATATTGCGACGTTGTTCGCCGTCAGCTGCTACGGCAGTAATGGGGTACAACTGCTTGCCATCACGGAAGGGAACCTGAAGCCTGAAGGTGCCGTCTTCGCCAAGGGGCACGACTTCCTCACCAATCCGCAGGGTTGCCGCCGGATCAGTAGCTCCATAAACAATCAATTCGGCATCGGCTACTAGCCAGAAGGCTCGCTGACGAGTAGCCACACCACCAGCACCCGACTCGTTGCGGCCGCTGGCCCAAACACCGGCGCCGGAAGCATTCAGACCCTGATTGTGGTCGGAATTGGCATCCACCTCGTGGAAAGCCTCAGAACCGCGGCCTACCGCCCGCCAAGTAGTGGTGGCAGCCTGATAAACGCGCTCGTGAATACCAGGAGCTGCATTAGGCATAACAGCAGAACCAGCTGCAGCAGGAGCAGGGGCCCCTAGGGAGAAGGGCACAAACTGATCGAGGATCTGCTCACTGGGATGGAGGGCAGGTACCCGAGCCACCGAGGAGAAGGCCAATGAACGCCAACCGCCACCAGCGAGCCGGTAGCCAAGTTCAACCCGATAGTCCCGGTCGCTGAGGGGAACAGGCAGGTACCACTCGGTGGCATGGCTATTAACCACTACTTCCTGCATGGTGTGCTGGTGGGCAGCACCAGCACCAAGACCGGTCACATCCACAACTCGAAGTACCAGCTGGCTGGCACCGTCGGCCATCGCCTGGCGACGGTCTGAGTCGGAGAGCTCCCAAAACACGTAGGCCCACTGGGGATCCCTGGGCAGAAACACAACTGCCGTTTTGGAGGCGGGCCGGGGAGCAGAGCCCATCTCGGCTTCCATGCTGCGCAGACCCTCATCCTCTGGCACCTCACCATCAGGCTGGCTAGCTGGGGCCTGGGAGTCTGACCTTCCCTGAATAGCCCGCAACAGCTGATCCTTCAGCATCCGGCTATAGCGGCCGATGCCGAGGTTGCTGGCCATCTGGCGCAGTTGACGCAAGGTCAGGTCGTTGGCCTCGTAATCACCCGACATCGGAAAACCTGAAGTAGTCATAACTGCTGCTTTCCGAATAAACTCAGTTGATTTTCAGGGATTACGGCCCTGTTTCTGGAGCCTTGTCAGCAGATCGCCACGTCCGGGGAGCAAGCGGCCCCGTCAGGTATTGCCGGCAAGAGCCGATTCCAGGCGCTCCCCAGCGGGCAGCCAGGGCTACGGAAGACTTAGCTCTGTCAGCGGGAGCAAATCAAGCGATCCGCCAAGAAGGGTCGAGGCCATGGCCCTTGGCGACTTGTGTCAATGAATGGCCGTGCCCCTCCCAAGGAGCGAGGTCCGTTCTTAAACAAGGTGAACTCCGCGGACCTATCTATGCGTTGGCTGGGCCTGGTGCTGTGCCTTCTGTGGCTGGGCTGGCGGCTCCAGGCCCTGTGGCAGTGGACTCAGCGGCAATGGCGCCTAGATCCGCTCAGCAGTGAATTCCAGCAGGAACTACGCCGCCGCGGCTTAGTGGGGGTTTTGCCCTGAAAACTAAGCGCTAGCTACAAGGCGCTGCCTAAGCAATTGAATGTGGTCGTCAATGAGGGTGCGAGCCTCTTCAAGGCTGGCTACTGAACCCATGGGCATGCCACTGCAGTGCTGAATGCGGTAGGCCTCTGCAGCTGGACAGCGCCTGATCAAGCGCACGCTGCAGCCGCGATGTCGCCACTCCGCAATAGCAGAAGAATCAGGCATGGCACGCTCTGCGACCATTGCAATCAACCAAAGCTGTCCAGGGATGGCAAGGGGAAGTGTTGGTGCGACAACCAGCCTCAGGCTTTCTGGCTTAGCCGCCAAAGCTCGTTAACGGTTTTTCCTGATTCCACAGCCCGCAGACGCTTGACCAGCTCGAACATATCGGTGCTGGCCAACTCGCCATTTTCTTGCCACTCCAGGCTGCGGGGCTCGAATAATTCCTGGCGAGGCGCTCTGTCCTCTGAACGATTCATAGCTGCTGCACGTTGATTGCAAGACCATATGGAATTGATCAGGGGATCGAGACCGGTTCCAATCTTTATCAATGGAAGATTGTGTGAAGGAACACCGGCCCAGAGGCCGGCCGCAGGCCTAAATAGGCCAACCCCGCTCGAGCTCCGTGGCCCTGGTACACCGCGAAACCCCATATCCACATTGGGAGTTCGCCAGCGACTCCGGCGATCTGCTGCGGGTGGTGCCTGAGCGGGGAGGTCTGGTGACCGGCTGGCGCTGCAACGGCAAGGAGCTGATTTACCTCGATCTTGAACGCTTCCTCGACCCCGCCCAATCAGTGCGGGGCGGAATTCCCATCCTCTTCCCGATCTGCGGCGGCCTGCCGGACAACACCTTGCCCCTGCCCCAGGGGAACTTTCCCCTAGGTCAGCACGGCTTCGCCCGGCAGCTGCCATGGCAGTTGAGCGCTCTCGAGGATGGCCAAGGGATCGCCCTTGAACTCAACGACAGCGAGACAACCTTGACGAGCTATCCCTTCAGCTTTCTGCTGAGGCTTGAGCTGCGCCTGGTGCCAGGGGCCCTCGAGATCGACACCACGGTGCAGAACCGCAGCCAGGAGCCGATGCCATTCAGCTTCGGCCTCCACCCCTACTTCAACCTCAGCAACCTCAAATCTCCCCGCTTTGAGGGGCTACCGGAGCGCTGCCTAAACCATCTATCGATGGCCGACGCCGACACGGCAGAACAAATGGCGCGATTGGACGACGGAATTGACCTGTTGGTCCGTCCCAGTGGTGACGTGCGCTTGCTGGATCCGGAAGCCGGCCTGGCCCTTGATCTGCAGCTCAGCGCCCCGTTCAACCTGGTGGTGCTCTGGACCGAACCGCCCCGTGCGATGGTCTGCCTGGAGCCCTGGACAGGACCTCGCCAGGCTCTGATCAGTGGCGATGGCAAGCTTGAAATTGGTCCCAGCGAAACCTGCCGGTTGCAGACCCGTTACGCCGTTAGCGCCTGCTAAGCCCCATCAAGTTTGGCGGCCAAAACTGCGTCAGCTCTGGTTAGGCCATCCACCTTGTGGGTGTACACCTCAGCGCTGGCGTGACCCCAGCCAATGCTGAATTCGGCATGGTGACCCTCCGCTTCGCAGATCGCTCCAGCCCGGTTGAGCCAATCGAGAGCCTGCTGAAAATCAGCGAAGCTCCAGGCCTTTTGCAAGTGGTGTCCATCCACAACAACCCAACCGGGCAACTGGGGCAACAATTCCGCTAGTTCAGCGGCATCCAGGAGCGGCGCCCCATCGCGGCAGGGAAGACAGCTTTCTTGGTGGAGGGCCATGGGAAGGGCTGCTGGGAAGGTCTGTTGGGAATAGCTAAATCATGGCCCTAGTGAAGCCCGGTTGGCGGGCCCAAGACTTCCTAGGATTGGAATTATCGGCGAGGTTCATGCCGTATCCCGACTACCCGATTCCGGCGGATGAATCCCAGCGCCAAAGGGATTTAGAGCGCCTGGGGGTACTAAACCATCCAGGCGATCAGCACTTCGAGCGACTGGTGCGGCTCGCCTCGACTGTGCTGGAAACCCCGATTGCGCTCATCTCCTTGGTGGATGGCGACCGCCAATGGTTCCTTGCCCACCACGGCATAGACAGCACCGAAACACCGCGGAAGATGGCCTTTTGCGCCCACGCCATTGCCGGTGATGAAACCCTGGTGGTGCCAGATGCCCACCAAGACCCGCGTTTCTGCACCAATCCCCTGGTGACTCAGGTCCCAAAGGTGCGCTTCTACGCAGGTACACCGCTGCAGAGTCGTGACGGCCACAACCTGGGCACCCTGTGCGTGATCGACCGGTTGCCGCGCCACTTCAGCTCCAGCCAGGTGCGACTGCTCGAGGATCTAGCCCAGCTGGTGCTGCGTGAGCTTGAACTGCGCCGACTCACCACGGTGCATCCAGTCAGCGCCTTAGCAAACCGAGCAAACTTCCTGGAGCAAGCTGAGCCTGAGCTGCTGCGAGCCCGCCAGGCAGGCGAAAACCTGGCCGTGCTGGCCCTGCAGCTCGACCACTTCGACCAGATCAAGAACCGCTGGGGTCTGCAGGCCTCGGATCGCGCGGTAATGGACGTTGCCGCCCTACTGCGCTCCCAGCTATGCGAGCAGGACCTGGTGGGTCAAACCGGCGATCAGGAATTCGCCCTATTGATGGTGAATGTTGAACTTGCTACAGCCATGGAACGGGCTGATGCCATCCGCACTGGCGTCAGCGAGCTGCGGGGCGTCTTTTCGACCAGCGGCCACCAGCTAACGGCCAGTGGCGGCCTGACCCTGCTTGCCCCAGCCGATCGCCAGGCGCTTGATGCGCTGCTTCGGGCCGAACGGGCCCTAATCCTGGCGCAGGGCAATGGCCGAAACCAGATCGCCGAAATACTGGCTGACCCCCTAGAAGCAGAAAGCGTCCTAGGCTGAATTTATCCACGCCCTCCAGCGGCCAATTCTGAGCCCTGAAATCAGCACCTCAGACTTATCTCAAGCCTGGGTAAATGATGGGTCCTGGCTTATTTGGCATTTCAAAAACAGGTCAACGACCTGACCATTTCGATTGCACCGCATCAAGTTGCGGTTAAATCGGCTGCAGTCGTTTACTGCGAGGGAAACTTCGCTGGGCTCGATGGCAAAACCGCCCACGGCCTAGTGCGCTTCTGTGAGGCCTTTGAAATCAGGGCCATTATTGATAGCCAATCAGCTGGAATTGATGCAGGCCTGCTACTAGACGGCATCAGCAACGGCATACCCATCGTGGCTGATCTAGATGAGGCCCTTGCCTTGCCAGGGCCCCGCGCCAGCACCTTCATCTATGGCATGGCGCCTGCAGATGGCCTCTATGGCAAAGACGATCGCCGGGCTCTGCTGCTGGCCATGGCAGCTGGCCTGAATCTGGTCAGCGGCATGCGCGAATTCCTTAATGACGACAGTGAATTTGCCCTAGCGGCCAAACGTCATCAAGTGTCAATCCGGGATGTGCGTCGTCCAGCCGCTTTGAAGGATCTTCGCCTGTTCAATGGTTCGATCGCCAAGGCACGCTGCATTCGAATCGCCGTGCTCGGCACCGATGGCGCCATCGGTAAGCGCACCACGGCCACGGTTCTGGTTCAAGCCCTAAATGCCAGCGGTATCCGCGCCGCTTTGGTGAGCACCGGGCAAACCGGATTGATTCAAGGGGGGCGCTATGGCATTCCCCTTGATGCCATTCCGTCGCAGTTTTGCTCAGGGGAGGTGGAGGCCGCAGTGGTGGAGGCCTACTGCACGGAAAAACCTTCGGTGATCGTGATTGAAGGCCAAGGGGCCCTCAGCCATCCCGCCTACCTCTCTTCCAGCTTCATCCTGCGGGGCAGCCAGCCCCAGGCGGTGGTGCTGCAGCACGCACCGGCACGGCGGCAGCTGAGCGACTTTCCGTTTATGCCGATGCCCACGCCTGCAAGCGAAATTCGCCTGATCGAATCCTTTGCGCCAACAAGGGTAATCGGCCTAACCCTGAACCACGAGGGCATGAATGACGCCGAGGTGAGTGCGGCCATCGCCCTCTATGCGGCCGAGCTCGCCATTCCTGTTACCGATGCGGTGAGCCGACCTGCCTCTGCTCTGGTGGCAATGGTGCTGCGAGCTTTCCCCGAGTTGTGTACATCAACTGACGGCCAGCTTTGAGCGCACCGCGGCTGGAGATTCATCTCGAGCACCTACAGCACAACGCCACCACCATGGTGAATCGGCTTGCCCGCCAAGGAATCAAGGTGACCGGGGTGAGCAAGGCAACCCTGGGACTGCCGGAAATTGTGCGCACCTGGGTTGCGGCAGGGGTGCACTCCATCGGTGAATCACGAATCGAATCAATCGAATCGCTTAGCCGCTGCGAGCTTGGCGTTCCCCTGCTGCTGATTCGCTCGCCGATGCTCAGCCAGGTGGATCGGGTGGTGGCCCATGCGGCGATTAGCTGCAACAGCGAGGCGGTGGTGCTCAAGGCCTTGGCAGCTGCAGCGCATTGCCAGGGGGTGCGCCACGGAGTGCTGCTGATGGTGGAGTTAGGGGATCTGCGCGAGGGAATTCTCGCAGCAGACCTTGAGGCGATGGTGTTACTAACCCTGGCCCTGCCAAACCTGCTGCTAGTGGGCATCGGCACCAACCTGGGCTGTCAAAACGGCGTTGCCCCAGATGAAGCGAATATGGGCGAACTATCGCGTCTGATCGAAGCCCTGGAAAGGCGTTTTGGCATCAGGCTCGAGTGGTGCTCGGGAGGTAATTCAGCCAATCTTCCCTGGCTGACTGGTGGCGGCGATCCGGGCCGCATCAACCACCTGCGCCTCGGCGAGGCCCTACTGCTGGGGCGAGAGCCCCTCACCCGCACAGCCATACCAGGGCTGTATACCGATGCCATCACCCTGGTGGCAGAGGTGATCGAGTCCAAGCGCAAGCCAAGCCGTGCCTGGGGAACGCGTCACTGCACCAGTTTTGCCAAAGGGCCAGTTGCTCCCCAAAAGCAACCAGACCAACCCATGGCCATGCGAGCGCTACTTGCCCTGGGCGAACAGGATGCCGATCCGACCGGTCTTAGTGCCCCTGGGATCAGCATCGAGGGCGCATCCAGCGACCACTTGGTGGTGAGCGGAGCGGCAGAGGCGTTGGAGCCGGGCGATGAGCAGCGCTTCCAGGTCAGCTACAGCAGCCTGCTGCGGGCGATGACATCTCCATTTGTGAGCCGTTGTTTCATCGGCGGACCTGCCTAAGGTTCGCAATTGGTAATGGCCCCTTCATGCAGTCGCCCCTTCGCTCAGCTGGCAGTCCCGATGGTCCTGGAGCAACCCTCAGCCTGATTGCGGCCGTTTTGGTGGGCATCGCGATTCTGCTCAGCCAAACCGTGTTCATCGTGCCGGCAGGCAACGTGGCCGTTGTCACAACCCTGGGCAAGGTCACCGGTACCCCCCGCAGCCCCGGCGCCAACATCAAGGCCCCCCTGGTGCAGAACACTTCGCTGTTTGACGTGCGCACCCAAGTGCGACCAGAGCAGTTTTCGACTCTCACCAAGGATCTCCAGGTGATTCAGGCCACCGCCACGGTGAAATACGCCATGAAGCCTGCAGAAGCGGGGCGGATATACGAGACGATCGCCACCGATGACCAGCAGATCTATCCCCGCGTGATCCAACCATCGCTACTGAAGGCACTCAAATCAGTCTTTTCGCAATACGAGTTGGTGACTATTGCCACCGAATGGAACTCCATTTCGGAGCTGGTGCAGGAGAAGGTGGCCGAGGAACTGCGCAAATTTGACTATGTGAGCGTGCAGGGACTAGACCTCACTGGCCTGCAAATCGCCGAGGAATACCGCGCCGCGATCGAGCAGAAACAAATTGCCGAGCAGCAGCTTTTGCGTGCCCAGACCGAGGTCTTGATCGCCGAGCAGGAAGCCAAGCGCTACGAAACGCTCAACTCAAGCCTCGATGACCAGGTGCTCTACAAACTCTTCCTGGACAAGTGGGACGGCCAGACCTCCGTGGTGCCAGCATTACCTGGTACTGCTGGGGGGAGCGGCAACTCGGTGATCGTCAACGGACGGCGCTGATGCTGGCTTGAATCAGCCGGTCTTGAGCAACTGCGCAGGCCAACAATGCCAACTTTCCTAGTTACCGGCAGCAACCGCGGCATTGGCCTCGAATACTGCAAACAACTACAGGCCCGCGGCGATCAGGTGATCGCCGTCTGTCGCACGCCGTCGCCGGAACTGGAGGCGCTGGGGGTGCGCATCGAGGCGGGGATCGAGCTCACCGCTGAAGAGGATCTTGATGATCTGGTGCAACGGCTAGCTGGCCAGCCGCTTGAGGGGGTGATCCTCAATGCCGGCATCCTCGAAGGAAACCGCCTGGAGAATCTCGACAGCAACAGCCTCAGGCGTCAGTTTGAAGTGAATGCCCTGGCGCCCCTGCTGCTCGTGGCCGCCCTGCTGCCGAATCTGCAGCCCGGTTCCAAGCTGGCACTGATGACCAGCCGCATGGGCTCGATTGACGACAACAGCTCCGGCTCCTCCTATGGCTATCGGATGTCAAAGGTGGCGCTGAACATGGCAGGGCGATCCCTGGCGATCGACCTGCGGCCACGCGGCATCGCCGTGGCAATCCTCCACCCGGGCCTGGTGCGTACCCGCATGGTCAACTTCAACCCCCAGGGCATCAGCCCCGAGGAGGCGGTGCGGGGCCTCCTGGCCCGCATCGACGCTCTCAGCCTGGGAACAAGTGGTGGCTTCTGGCACGCCAACGGCGAGGTGCTGCCTTGGTAGGAGCCCCAGCCACCTGGAAGCCCTTGCTGAACCAAACGCCCAGTAAGACATGACGACATCGGTAGCGATCCTGGTCAACGGCGCCAGCTCATCGGGGAAGTCAACCCTGTGCAAGGCCCTTCAAGATCACCTCACGGAGCTGGCCGATGGCGATCCTGCTGCTGCCTATGGGCTAGTGGCTTTCGATGACATCGCACTGCTGCTGTCTGACAGGTTGTTTCCGCGAAGTCTGGTGAAGCTGCAGGGGGGAGATACCAGCCGCCTGATCTCTCGAGAACCCCACGACGGCAGGGCCGCCTGGGAGTATGTCGACAACAGCCAGGCCGAAGGCAGGCATGGCGGCAGCCCCCGGATGCGCCTGGAGCTCAACCCTCTGGGACGGAGAGTGTTGGCGGGGCTGCACCGAAGCTGGGCCCAGCACCTCAAACTGGGCACAAACCTGATCATCGACCACTTCCTGCAGGAGCAGGGGTGGCAGCAGGAGGTGCTCGAGCAGCTGCGTGCCTCCGGGGCCCGGGTGGTGCTGGTGGGGGTGCACTGTTCCCTGTCCGAATTGGAGCAGCGTGAATCGGGTCGCGGCGATGGTCGGCTGGAGGAGCGACCGCTCGGCTTAGCCCGCCGCAGTGATGAGCTCTGCCACTCCCATGGGCTGGTCTACGACGTAAGCGTTGACACAAGCCTTCAGACCACCGCGGAGGCGGTGCTGATGATTCTTGAGCAACTTCAGGCCTCCCCGCACTAGGGAGAAGGAATGCCCATCAGTATTTGCGAGCCACAACAGTGGGAAACATCCGCTGTTCGTCGTGGTGCACGGCGACCACCGCGAAGCCCGCATCCTGCAAGTGCTGGCGCATCTGGGACTCCTCTCGAAAGCAGTTCCATCGGGGCGGAATCACCTTCTGGAACAGAAAGCGCTGATGCTCGAGATCACTTGCCTGCCGGGGTTGCCACTGCTCTGGGGGGGTGATGAAGCTGATCACGAAAATCCCATCGGCCCGCAGCGCCTGGGACACCTGGCGGTAGAAGTCAACGCAACGGTCGTCCTCCTGCACATAGATGTTGAGGCCGTTGCTGGTGAGCAGGTCCCACCGCTCCGTACTGCCCAACTGCCAGGCATCGCGATGCTCGAAGGCTGCCGCCACAGGTAGGCGAAGTGTGTTGCAGCGATTTTCAGCTTCACTAAGGGCCTCGGGATCCAGATCGATGCCTGTGAGCTCCAACCCCTCATGCTTGGTGTAATCCAGGCTCAGTAGATCGTCCATCAGGCCGCAGGGCAGTGACGCCAGCGCCATGCCGGCTCGCAGTTGCTGCTGCGTGACCGTTTGCGCGATCCGGAATCGCTCCTGGGTGGCAAGGATGATTGGGCAGCGGTTCAGCAGCCACGACTCAAGCTCGCTCAGGGGTGTGCCATCGCTGCTCAGGTTGGTCTGACGGCCCCGATCGGGGAACAGCAAGACATAGGAGGTCCAGTGTCCGTTCAACCCCCGGTTATCGAGCAGGAAGCGCCCGAGCTCGAACTGACCGAGGGCCGAACGTAGACGCAGCGCCTCGGGATCGGTCGCGGCACTTGGCTCAGGTTCCCTATGGCCATGCGACAGGATCTCCATCAGCGGGGTCAGACAGCTACGGGGCTGGCGTCGTGGTTCCAGGCTCATAGTGTGACCCGGGAGGACCGGACGACAGTGACTGCCATGAGCCTGCGACTTGCCCCATTCGTACTGCCGCTGCTACTGGGACTGTTCGGGTTTCCCGGGACGGCACTGGCCGAAAGGTATGCCCCTGGATCCACCAGCTCCAGCAGGCCCGCTCAAGCCGCTGAGAGCGGCTGGCTCAAATCCGAGCTGTACTTCGGTGCCCGAATCGCCAACGGGAGTTTGATCAGCCCGGAAGCTTGGGCGGAGTTCCTTGAGCAGGTGATCACTCCGGCCTTCCCCGATGGGCTCACGGTGGTTCAGGCCCTTGGCCAGATGAGGAGTTCCAATGGCGTCATCCGCCAACAACCCACCTGGGTCGTGGTGATCCTGCGGCCCAGAGGCTCCCTTGAGGACCAGCGGATCCGCTCTGTGATCAACAATTTCAGAAGCCGTTTTAAGGGCGCTGAGCTGATGCGCGTCGATATCCCTGTGACCCAGCCCCAGTTCTTCGCCAACTAACGGTCGATTAGGCGCTATTGCCCACCGATGCGCTGCCATGGAGCTGAACAGGCTCCGGCATTAGCCGTGCGCCACGATGGGGCCCAACTCGATGTTGATTATTCAAACTGGAAGTCGAGATGGGCCGCCACCCAACCCGCAGCAGCAGCATTGAAGCTTGCATGTTCAGGAGTATCGAAGTCACTCACGGACAGCATGCGGCGAACCGCCCTGGATCTCGGTCTCACCTACCGCGCCCTAGCCGATGGGGGCTGTACGCGTCAGTCTTGCAACGAGGACATCCCGCGCCGATGGATCTCAACGGCGTAGTCGGTCCAAGTGCCCTGGCCCCAATAGCGAAAGCAGCTGGTTTGCAGCAGCAACAGATGCAGCAGGGCTTCCTGGTAAGGCCCGCTGCTAGTTACGCAGGGATCTGCAGCCACCAGGGCATCGAAGCGTTGGTGAAAGGCGGCGCTGAAGCTATTCATCGGTTCCAGCACGTTGGCGTAGCCCTCCACCCAGCTGAGGTTGTTGGTCCAGGAGGCACCGGCCATCGAGAAGGAGGAATCGCTGGCCTGAAGCGCTGTGATGGCGTCTTGTACGGATTCCTGGGTAGGCACGGCACCCCTGCTTTGCTGGGCGACCTCTTGCCACAGCTTGTGTTGGTGCACAGCCTGAATCGGCGGATAGTCGCCGGCAGACAGCCCGGCGGCCTCGAGTAACTCGAGATATTCGCTGCCATTAATTGCCACCGTGGACGCCACGGTGGCAACGCCACCGCCCTCGGCGGCGATGCGCTGGTGAGCCTGAATGAAGGCCTGAGGAAATTCGTTCATCATCACGCCACCGTTCTCGCCATCGGCGATCTGGGAAACGAGGGCAGGCACGGACTTGCCGCCAAGGGGTATGGGTCCCCGCCCCAGGGCTTCGTAGTAGGGCTGCATCTGACCCACCAGCTTGGTGTCGGAGCCCTGGGTTTTGATCAGCGCCGTGATCGACGCCAGCTCACCGCTGGAACTGCGTGCCACCAATTGGTTGGGCACAAGTTTCTGCTCCTGGCTGAGGGCGGAACCATCGGGATTCTCAACGCTGTGCTCCTGCACCAGCAGCCAGCGGTAGCCGCACTCCCGCAGAGCATTGATGAATTCGTAGAGCGTGTCTGGGTGATTGGGTAGGTGCATCTCCGGCGGCGAGAAACCCTTCACTCGCTGCAGGGCCGCATCACCAAACATGGCCGCAAAGTGATGCTGCCAGGCCAGGATCTGCAGCTTGAGATCGGGAATTGGCGTGGAGGGAGCCACGGCATGGCTCCAGAAAGTGCCGAGCCACTCCACATGGGGTTGAAGGGCAGGATCACAGGCCAGCCGCTGCAGCGCTTCGAGGATGTCGTGGCGACCCATCTGCTGAAATCCCCACAGCAAATTGCCGGAGTAATCCAGCATGATCCGCGGATTGGCGCCCTCAGCAATCAGCTGGTGGATGATGTCGGCCAAACGCCGATAGCAATGGGCGAAGGCTTCTGCGTTGTGGTTGTCACCCTCTCCGGGATGCTCAACCATGTATTGGAGGTGGGATATCAGCTCTCCATTGGCACCGGCTGGAATCGTGGGCTGGTGCATGTGCAGGGCACAGGCGAAGCCTGAACGAATCTGCTCCAGCTGGAGATTGGTGGTGGGCAGAAATGCAGGCTGCTGCTGCTGCACCAGGGCGAGGATTTCTGCTTCGCGGCCAGCGATCGGCGGCAGGGAGTGGTTGCTCACAGGTTTGAGATAATCAAAGAGTGGCAATGCGCTGGCGAATCAGCGGCACTGATGAACTTGCAAGCTGCTGAGAAAGGATGGTTTGACCGCGTTCCCAAGCAGATCGACGCGACAGAAGCTCCAAATCATCAAACCAAGCTGACTTGGTCATTTGGCCGACATGGAGGCGGATGTGATAGACGTAATCAGAAATAAGAACGCCTGCAGCACTACTTGTAACCGCGATCATCATGCCTACATCTTCACCTTGTGGCAGGCCCATCCAGCCACCGACACGCTTGAGTAGGGCAGTCTGTACAAGCAGGGTGGTTGGCCCCAAGGGAATGCTGTCATGGGGGGATGGCCAGGCTCGCCAGACATCACCCGCCAGACATGGACCAGCGGCCACAATGGCAGGATCATTTTTGAGATCGTCAGTGCAATAACCTGCAGCCCATAGGGCCCCTGCCTGGCCATTGATTGCGGCCAGGCGCTTGTCGATGGAATGGGGGTAAAGCCAGTCGTCGTCGTCAGCACTGGTGATCCACTCCCCCCGAGCAACAAGCAGGCCAAGATTGCGCGCTGCCGCCTGACCAATCGGCCGGGCAGACGCAATCACTGTCGCGTTGGCTGCAAGCTCAGCAGGCAAGGCCTCAAGGTCGTTGCCATCAACGACAATCACATGTTCGATGTTGCAGTTATTTTCGTTCAGGCTACGATTAAGCTTGCTCAGCATAGGCAATCGATCAGGCAAAAGCCTGGTCGGAGTAATGACGCTAACGGTCGTCAAATTAGTTGAATTATTGCGAGCTCATCCACCCTAGTCGACCCTGGAGACCCCAAGCCCTTTGCTACCTGATCAAATAGGCAAAACCGAATGATTTGACCATGAAACTGATCAAATCAAACTTTCCAAAACTTGAGCGCAAAGGCGCACAGCACGGATGTGTGCTTGGGCCTTTGCGCACCACCAGGCCTGCGGCATCCTGGGTTGAGCCCTTGATCTACCCGCGGTGGACACTGCCCAGCTGCGCGCCTTGTTCAACAAGCCCTACGGCGCTCCCGGCCCGAGCGAGGCGCAATGGCGGCAGCTTTACGCCGAGGACGTGCACTTTAGCGATCCAACCCAGGAGAGAGATGGCATTTCGGCGTACATCAAAGCCCAGGAGGGCCTGCTGAAACGCTGTGACGACACCTACCTCACCCCCGGCGCGATTGCGATCGAAGCCAATTCAGCCTTCGTGGAGTGGGAGATGGGTCTGAAGATCAAGGGCATTGAGTTTGTGTATCCAGGCACCTCCCGGCTGCTTTTCAACAGCGAGGGCAAGATCTGCGACCACCGCGACTACTTCGACTTCGTGGGCCCCACCTTCGGTCCGGTGCCTGTGCTCGGGGGCTTTGTGCGCTGGCTTTACAAGCGCTTTGTGGGCTGAGGCAGCTGCAGAAGCCGTGATGCGCCCTTTCTCCACACTCGCTCTGCTCGCCCTGGCTACGGGGCTTTTCGGCTGCGGCACCAACAAGCAACCCAAGCCAGGACCGGCCGCCGTTAGCGGTCCCATCCGGATCGAGCTCGACCCAAAGGATCCCTCGAAGAGCTTCGGGGTGTTGCCACGGGGCGAGGAGCGCACCATTTTCAAGGTGGGTTTCGGCCGCAACGGCATCACCTGCGCGGGCAGCCGCTTCGAGGAGGGCTACACACCCCTGGGCCGCTTCCGGGTGAATGCCATCCTCAGCGGCAACACTTTCGTGATGGATCCCGCCCTGATCGCCAAGTCGGGCAAGAGCGAGGCCGAGCTGCGCAAAACGCTTTTTGGCAACATGAACGCCATCGACTTCGACGGCGATGGCGAAAACGGTGAATACGGCAGCGGCTACGTAAGCCTGGAGCCGGTGGACAGCGTCAAGCAGCCCTTCGCTTTCAACACCTACGACGGCAAGTTTCGCTGGTACAGCTTCGCCATTCACGGCAGCAACAACGACAAACGCATCGGCCAAAAGGTAACCGGCGGCTGCGTGAACGTGGCCGAGCCAGATTTGAAGCTCCTGCTCTCAGCCGTGAAGCTCGGCGATGAGGTGGTGATCAACGCCGCTGGCGGCAAGTGTGTTCAAGACGAACAGCTGTAGTGCGACACCCCCCCGGCGTTGAAGAACTCCCTGGGTTTGAGGCGGTCGTAGGTCGCCGCCAGCTCCGCTGAGGGCGCGTCGTAGGGATGGCTGAACACCGCTTGCAGCTCCTGAAGCAAGGCGGTGTCGCCCTGCTCCGCCTGTTGATAGGCCGGTGCAATCAGCCACTCGCGCCAGGTGATGGCGGGGTTGCAGCGTTTCATGGCGGCGGATGTCTCGACGAGGTCGCCAATCTGGGCACGCCAACGCTCCAGCCAGCCGCTCCATGCCGCGTCGAGGCCCTCCGAACTCGGCTCATAGAAGCTCTGCTTCAGGGCTGAGAGGTGCTCGGGGGTGGTGACAGGAATCTCCGACAACCTTCGGAAGAAGATCGTGTAATCCGCTTGGGAGCGCAGCATCAACTCCAGCAGCTCATTCACCAAGGCAGCATCAGGGGCAGCCAGGCCCAGCTTGCGGGCCCACATCGCCTCGAGCTCCTGGTTCATCGCGCCGGCAAAGCCATCGCGAATTTGATCCAGCTGCGCCAGGGCATCGCTGTTGTCAGCCAGCAATGGCCGCAGGGCCGTCCAGAACATTTGGTAGTTGGCTCCGGCGGCCAAAGGTTGGTTGAAGAAGCTGAAGTGCTCGCCGCCACCGGTCCAGGGCTGGAAGCCGGGATCGAACCGTTCGCAGAAACCGAACGGGCCGTAGTCGAGGGTGTAGCCACCGGCAGCGCAGTTGTCGCTGTTGAAATTGCCCTGGCAAAACCCCACCCGCATCCAGTGGGCCACCAAGGCAATCAGCCGCGTGCGAAACAGGCCGGCCAGCTCCAGCACCTGGTCGCTGAAGGGCAGGCTCGGATCGATCTCGGGCCGGTAGTTGCGCTCAATCAGGTGGGCCACGATCAGGCGCAGCTCGTTAAGCGCCTCCGGATGGGCCTGGCGGCGCACGCGGCGGGCAAACAGCTCCAGCTGGCCCACCCTCAAAAACGAAGGCGCCACCCGGGTTGTGATCGCCGCTGGGTTGTCGACCAGCACGTCGGGATCAAAGGAGGTGGACCCCGGCGCATACCAAGGCCGGCGCACGGTTTCGGCGCCGGATCCATAGATGGTCAAGGAGCGGGAGGTGGGAACGCCCAGGGCGTGCATGAACTCCTGGGCCAGAAATTCGCGCACGCTGGAGCGCAGCACGGCCCGACCATCGGCGCCGCGGCAGTAGGGCGTAGGTCCACCGCCCTTGAGCTGCAGCTCCCAGCGCTGGCCGTTGAACACGCCTTCAAAAACGGAAATGGCCCGGCCATCGCCGTAGCCATTGCCGGTGCCAAAAGGACACTGCTGGATGTATTCAGCGCCGTAGATCGAGAGGGCATAGCCGGTGGCCCAGCCGTAGGGGCGCATGGGCTGCCGCGCCACGCTGATGTCGCCGGAAAACAGCCGCAGGAAGGCCTCGTCGTGGGCCAGAGAATCGCTCAGGCCCAGCTCCTTGAACAGGGCGGAGCTGTGCGCCAGATAGGCGGGCACAGGCAGGGGCGTGGGTGTGACCGGCACGTAATGGCCTGAGAACACCTGACGGGGGCGGTGATCGTGGCCATCCAGCGTGGCCTGGGGATCCGGCTGCAGCGACTCCAGCAGCGAATAATCAGCCCGTTGCGCGAACTCAGAGAAGGATGTGATCGGAGTGGTGCTCACGGGGCTCGCGGGTTCTGGCCGGCAGGGATCAGTGGAGGCTAGGGATGGAGGCCTCAGCTTGAGCGATTGGGCCGATGGGGCCGCAAAGCAGCGACCTAATCGAAGGTGAATTCTTTGAATACGAACCTAGCCAAGATTTATGAGTTCTTCACCCAGCATCGAGCGCGGGTGACACGCACACTCGTTAAAAGGCGCATGATCTGTTTGTTGCCAGCTGATGAAACTACTTGAGCTGCTACAGGCCAGATTTGAAGGAAATCACTTGATATACTAACACCCAAGATCAGAAGCGGGCATTATTTGCTTGCATAGACAGTTCCATTCGCTCCAGCCTTCTGAATCTTGTTGTTAGTCTTAAAGCGGCTGCGTTCTCGATGAACGCCCCGACAATATCCTTGAAGAGAAGAGCCCGTCATGCGCGACCCTCGCGAAGATTGGCGGCGTTTCGACGCCGCCGCGATTCCGAGCAAGGATTCCACGCCGCACCTCGACTCGTTCCTGCACGAGGTGAAGACCGAAGCGGCGGGCCGGCCGCTCATGCTCCTCGACGTGGGCTGCGGCAACGGGCGGCTGAGTCGAGGGCTCTTCGAGCAGGGGTTTGCCGTGCTCGGTGTGGACATTAATGCGGGCGCTATTCACGCCGCAGAGCACAACGCAGCGACCGCCGATACCGTTGGCCGCTCGCTGCGATTTGCAGTGGCCGACTTCGCCGAGGATGCCGCGCCGCTGCTCGACGGCGGGCCGTTCGACGTGGTCGTCTGCCAACTCGTGATCTCGATCATCGGCGACGTGCGCCATCGGGCAAACCTCCTCCGGCATGCACGAGAGAATCTCCGGCCCGGTGGTCGGCTCTTCCTGTCGGCCTCGGGGGTTTCCGACACGATCAACGCCGGCTACGCGAGGCTCTACGCCGAAGACCTTCCACTGACCGGCGAGCGTCACACC